>JANOVN010000270.1:0-3627 GCA_031417455.1 Hyphomicrobiaceae bacterium
TGCTGACGTATTGGATCGCATTCTGGCCAAGGGTCGAGAGCATCACCGCGTCGAACGAGGTCTTGACGTAGGCGGCGAGCTTTTCTTCCCACTGGTTGCGCAGCATCGGTTCGACGGCGGCGGCTTTCAGGGTTTGGATGCCGACCACGGACTCGACCAGGAACTGCTGGCTCAGCGCGCCGCGGTTGAAGCGTTCGTTGATCTTGTCGCGCAGAATGGGGCGGATCGAGAAGGCGATGATGAGGTAAAGCGGGATCGACGCGATGACGATCAGGGTCAGGGTCGGCGAATACATCCACATGACCGAAATGAAGATCAGGGCGAAGACCAGATCGATGGCCGACGACAGGCCTTGGCCGGTCAAGAACGAGCGGATGGTTTCTAATTCGCGCATGCGGGCAACGGTCTGACCGGCGGCGCGGGTTTCGAAGTAACCGAGCGGAAGCTTTAAGAGATGGTCGAACAGGCGGCTGCCCAGCTCGACGTCGATGCGGCTCGTGGTGTGGTTTAAGGCGTAGGATCGCAGGTATTGGAGGATCACATCGAACAGGCCGATGATAAGCAAGCCGACGGTGACGACGATCAGGGTCGACATGCCTTTGTGGAGCAGGACCTTGTCGATCACGACCTGGAAGAACAACGGCGTGATGAGGGCGAAGATCTGCACGAACAGGGATGCCAGCAGGACGTGGCCAAGCGGCTTGCGATAGCGCCAGATGGAGGGCAGGAACCAACTGAACTCGAATTTGCGCGGATCGACGCCGGGGCCGCCTGCGCGGCGCGTGATGAGCACGACGTTGCCCGACCAGCGCTGTGCAAAGTCCTCTATTTTTTCGACGACTTGGGAGCGGGCGAGCGGGTTGACGTAGCGGAGCTGGCCTTCGGGGCTACGGTGGGTGATGACGCCGTAGGTTCCATCCGTCAGGCCGACGATGGCGGGAAGCGGCACGGTTTTCAGGCGCTTGACAGCCTGTTTGGTTAGAAGCGTTGCTTTGAGGCCGATTTTGCGGGCAGCGCGGACGACGTGTTCGGCGTTGGCCAGTTGCTCGCCAAGCCCCAGTTCGTGGCTCATCTGGGCGGGGTCGGCGGCGATCCGGTAATGCGCGGCGATGGCAGCCAGCGCCACGAGGGCTGAGTCACCCATCACCTCGGCCTGCGGCTCTGGCTGGGGCTGGGGACGAACAGAGGGTGTCGTGCCGTCACCGTTGACGACCGTGAAGAGGGGGACTTTTCCGGATTCGGCCATTTGTCTCAACGATTGGCGTGTGCAAAATGCGGGCGAGGGCACTGATTGGCCGATGCCAACTGGCTAGCGTTTACCACGTCTTTTAACACGCCGCCCTCTGGTAAGTCCTTACGCTGATGTCATTTGCAGGCAATGGTGGCGGGATTGTCGCGGACCAGGTCAGCGAGATGTGAATTTCGACGAAAAAGTTGTTGATACTTCGCGATAACGGACTAACGCTTGGGGGATCGTCACCGTCCAGCGGCGGGGGGTGCGACATGCCCGACTTTCGGCCAGATTGTGCTATGTCAGTGACCTCGCTAAGCCGATGCGGCTAGACTTTAGGGTCCCAAGACCCGCGAGCGGTCAGATTCGATCGCCCATGTCATTTGCATCTTTGTCATCGCTTCAAAACGTCAGGCTCCTATGACCATTGAACTGTTCCCGCTGTCAGCTTGCGGCAAGCTGCACCACAACACTTCGGCCACCGAACTCGTGGAGTTCGCCATCAAGCGCGGCGAGGGCGAGCTTGCGTGCACCGGCGCGTTCATGGCGAAGACGGGAGCCCACACCGGCCGCTCGGCGCAGGACAAGTTCATCGTCGAAGACGCCGAAACCAAGGGCGCAATCTGGTGGGACAACAACAAGCCGATGAAGTCGGAGCACTTCGAAGTGGTGCTCAAAGACTTCCTTGCCTACGCCAAGGACAAAGAAATCTTCGTTCAGGATCTGTTTGGCGGCGCCGACAAGACCCATCGCCTGCCCGTCCGCATCTTCGCCGAACTTGCGTGGCATGGCCTGTTCATCAATCACATGCTGCGGCGCTCGACGGCGGAAGAGCAAAAGGGATTCAAACAGGAATTCACGGTCGTGAACTTCCCCGGCTTCCGCGCCGACCCCAAGAAGCACGGCTGCCGTAGCGAAACCGTCATCGCCTGCGACTTCACCCGCCGCCTCGTGTTGATCGGCGGCACCAGCTACGCCGGCGAGACCAAGAAGAGCGTGTTCTCGTTCCTCAACTACATCCTGCCGCCCAAGGGCGTCATGCCGATGCACTGCTCGGCCAACGTCTCGAACGACGGCAAAGAATCGGCCGTGTTCTTTGGACTTTCGGGCACGGGCAAGACGACGCTTTCGGCCGATCCCGCCCGCACGCTGCTCGGCGACGACGAGCAAGGCTGGTCGGAAAAGGGCATCTTCAACTTCGAAGGCGGCTGCTACGCCAAGACGATCCGCCTGTCCAAGGAAGCAGAACCCGACATTTACGATGCATCGAACCGGTTCCTGACCGTGCTCGAAAACGTCGTGTTGTCGCAAAAGTCCCGCGCGCCTGATTTCGACGACGGCAGCTTGGCCGAAAATTCGCGTTCGGCCTACCCACTCGACTTCATTCGCAATGCGAGCCCGACGGGCATCGCCGGTCATCCCAAGAACATCGTTATGCTGACAGCCGACGCGTTCGGCGTGTTGCCGCCGATTGCCAAGCTGACGCCAACCCAGGCGATGTATCACTTCTTGTCGGGTTACACCGCCAAGGTTGCCGGCACGGAAAAGGGCATGGGCAACGAGCCTTCGGCCACCTTCTCGACCTGCTTTGGCGCACCGTTCATGCCGCGTCACGCCACGGTTTACGGAAACCTGCTGCGCAAGCTGATCGCCGAGCACAAGGTCGATTGCTGGCTCGTCAACACCGGCTGGACCGGCGGCAAGTACGGCACCGGTTCGCGGATGCCGATCAAGGCAACGCGCGCACTGCTGTCGGCTGCGCTGTCGGGTGAACTCAAGAACCAGCCGATGCGCACGGACGACGTGTTCGGCTTCCAGGTTCCGCTGTCGCTCGCAGGCGTCGACGCCAAGATCCTGACCCCGCGCGAAACCTGGGCGGATACCAAGGCGTACGACGAAATGGCTGCCCGGCTCGTTGAGATGTTCAATAAGAACTTCGAGCGTTTTGCCGCGAACGTCGATGCCGACGTTCGTGCAGCCGGACCGCTGGCCGCCCGCAAGACGGCAGCCGAGTAATTGCTCTTTGCTTGCAAATAGGTTGGCCTCAACGAGGCTAACCTATTTGAATCCGGCGCTTGCGCCGACGCCGCTTTAAGAGCTTCGGCCATTTAGTTATGAAACCAACGCTTGGTGACCTTCATTGGTTACCGGGCGTTTTTTCTGGTTTTGTCTCGTACAAAGGTCCCAAAGAGCACTTGTGCCGTTTGCGCGGCGGTGCGTGACCGGTCATATTGATTTCAACAAGAACACGAGTACTGAGGAAACGACCATGAGCGAGAAGACGTATCCGGTTCCAGCCGAATGGGCAAAGCGCGCCTGGGTGAACGATGCCGCCTACAAGACGATGTATGAGCGTTCCGTCAAGGACCCGGTTGGGTTCTGGGGCGAAATGGGCC
>JANOVN010000271.1:0-3699 GCA_031417455.1 Hyphomicrobiaceae bacterium
CGATTGCGCCTTTGGAGTGACTTTCATGAGCGATGAATTGAAAGCCGATATTTGCATCATCGGCGCGGGATCGGCTGGCCTATCGGTGGCGGCGGGTGCGGCGCAGATGGGGGCCAAGGTCGTGTTGATCGAGGCAGCCAAAATGGGCGGGGATTGCCTCAATACGGGGTGCGTGCCGTCGAAGTCGCTGCTGGCGGCGGCGAAGGTTGCCAAGGTCGCGCGGGCTTCGCGCAGGTTTGGCGTGACGCTCGGCGAGCCTTTGGTCGATTTCAAAGCGGTGCACGATCATGTGCATCGGGTGATCGCGGGGATCGCGCCACATGACTCGGTGGAGCGGTTCGAAGGACTTGGCTGCACGGTTATCTCGAGCCGGGCGAAATTTACCGGGCCCGATACCGTCGAGGCGGGCGGGAAGGTCATCGCGGCGCGGCGGTTTATTATTGCGACGGGAAGCCGGGCTGCGGTACCGCCGATTCCTGGGCTCAAGGATGTAGCGTTTTTTACCAACGAGTCGATTTTCGAAAACACCGTCCTGCCACGGCATTTGATCGTGATCGGCGCTGGGCCAATCGGGTGCGAGATGGCGCAGGCGCACGCGCGATTGGGCGCGCGCGTGACGATGCTCGATCTGGCGGCGATGATGCCGAAGGACGATCCAGAGGCGGTCGAGGTGGTGCGGCGGCGGTTTGCGGCCGAAGGGATCGTGGCGCGAGAAAACATCAAGATCGTTCGCATCGAGAAACATGCCGAAGGCGTTGCCGTGGTGTTCACGGATGCCACCGGCGGCGAGCAGGTGCTGGCTGGGTCGCATCTGTTGATTGCGGCGGGGCGGCGGCCCAATGTCGAGGATCTGGGGCTTGAAAAAGCGGGTGTCGAGTACTCGCCCAAGGGCATCAAGGTCGATGCACGGCTGCGATCCACGAACCGCCATGTGTATGCGGCGGGCGATGTCGCGGGCGGTTATCAGTTCACGCATCTGGCCGGGTATCATGCCGGGATCATCATTCGCAACGTGCTGTTCCGGTTGCCGGCGAAGGCCCAGCCGGCGGCGATGCCTTGGGTCACGTATACCGATCCGGAAGTGGCGCAGGTTGGCTTGATCGAGGCGGATGCGCGCAAGATCCATGGCGATGCGATCACCGTGGTGCGGGCGGAGTTTGCCGGTAATGACCGGGCACAGGCGGAACTCGAGACAGAGGGGTTCTGCAAAGTTGTGGTTGGAGCGCGCGGCAAGATTTTGGGCGCGACGATTGTGGGCGCTCATGGGGGTGAACTGATCTTGCCGTGGGTGCTGGCGATTTCGCAAGGGCTCAAGATCGGGGCGATGGCTGGTGTGATCGCGCCGTATCCGACGCTGTCGGAGATCAGCAAGCGGGCGGCGGGAAGCTACTACACACCGTCGCTGTTTTCCGCTCGTACGCGGTCCATCGTTCGATTTTTGGGAGCATTTGGATGACGTTCAAACGCTGGTTGCCGATTTTGGTTTTGGTGGGCATGGCGGTCGCTGCGTATGCGCTGGGGCTGCATAAATACCTGACGCTTGATGCTTTGCGGGACAACCGGGCCGCGTTGTCGGCCTATGTATCGGCGCATACGGTTACGGCGGCGCTGGCGTATATGACGCTTTACATGGTCGTGGTGGCGCTGTCGCTGCCAGCGGGCGTGGTGCTGACGTTGTCGGGCGGATTGCTATTTGGCGGTCTGCTTGGGGCGGCATTGACGGTTGTCGGGGCGACGCTGGGGGCGACGGCATTGTTTTTAATTGCACGGTCGGCGTTTGGCGATACGCTGCGTGCGCGGGCCGGGCCGTTTCTTGCTAAGATGGCGGACGGGTTTGCGAAGGACGCTTTCAATTATCTGCTGTTTCTAAGGCTGGTTCCGGCATTTCCATTCTGGGCGGTCAATTTGGCTCCAGCGTTGTTGGGTATGAAACTCGTGCCGTATGTTGTTGCGACAGGTATCGGGATTATTCCGGGGACGACGATTTTCTCGCTGTTTGGGGCGGGCCTTGGCGCGGTGTTTGAACGGGGCGAAGCGGTGAGCTTGAAGTCGGTACTGAATCCAACGCTGGTCGCGGCGATGGTTGGGATGGGCCTCCTGTCGCTGTTGCCGATTGCACTGCGGCGATGGCGCGAGCGGGCGCAATGAGGGGCGTCAGCGTCATCATACCGGCGCTGGATGCTGCACGTTGTTTGCCGAGATGTCTTGAGGCGGTGGTGGGCGCGGACGCTGTCATTGTGGTCGATGGCGGGTCGCTGGATGAGACGGTTGGGGTGGCACTGGAGCGCGGGGCAAGGGTCTTGTCCGCGCCGCGCGGGCGTGGCCTGCAGTTAACGGCCGGGGCGGCGGAGGCTTCGACGGAGTGGCTGTTGTTTCTTCATGCGGATACGGTTCTAGAGTCGGGCTGGCGGGCGGATTTCGAAGCGTTTGCGGGTGATCTGGGGAACGCGCGGCGGGCGGCGGTGTTCACGTTTGCGGTTGATGACGGGTCGGCTGCGGCGCGGCGGTTGGAGCGCATGGTGGCCTGGCGTGGCCGGGTGTTGGGGTTGCCGTATGGCGACCAGGGACTACTGATTTCGCGGGCGTTTTACGATGAGCTTGGTGGGTATGCACCGTTGCCGATCATGGAGGACGTTGACCTCGTGCGGCGGATCGGACGGGCGCGGTTGAGCGTGCTGCCGTCGCGGGCGGTGACGTGTGCCGAGCGGTGGCGGCGGGATGGCTGGACGCGGCGGAGTGCGCGCAATATCGGGTGTCTCGGGCTGTATTTTGCGGGCGTTCCACCGAGGGTGATCCAGCGGGTGTATGGCGCATGACCATGGCGCGGCAGCTGGTGATATTTGCGCGGTTTCCGAAGGCTGGGGCTGGCAAGCGGCGGTTGGCGGCGGGCGTTGGCGATGTTCAAGCGGTGCGGTTCTCGCGCGTGCGACTGGCGGTGCTGGTGGCGCGGCTGGCGCGTGATCCGCGGTGGACGACGTGGCTGGCGGTGACGCCGGACGGGGCTGGGCCGTGGCCTCGTGGGGTTCGGGTTCTAGGGCAAGGGCGGGGAGATTTGGGTGCGCGGATGGGGCGCGTGTTTGGTGCGCTGCCGCGAGGGCCGGTGGTGATAATCGGGAGCGATTGTCCGGCGGTGAGCGGTGCGCATGTGGCGTCCGCGTTCGAGCGGCTTGGCGGACAGCGGGCGGTATTTGGGCCGGCGAGCGATGGCGGGTATTGGCTCGTTGGGTTGGATTGGCGGGGGCGGATGCGCGTGCCGTTTGCGGGCGTGCGGTGGTCGAGCGCGTTTGCACTGGCCGATACGGTGGCGAATGTGGCCGGACCGGTGGCGATGGTCGACACGCTTGACGATGTGGATGATGCGGGCGATTTGGCGCGGTGCCCGGGTTGGGGGCGGGTGGTTGGCTCAGTGAAGTGAAGGCGAGGGGGCTCACCCCCTCGACCCCATGACGTATTCACCCAATTGCAGAGCCTGTGTTAAAGGGCCTGGATGGCTGGGTCCCTCGGGTCAAGCCCGAGGGCAAGCATGCCCGGCCGAGGAGTGAGTGTCGTTATTCGGCGGCTGGGGTTTCGGCGGCGGCCTTCTTGTCGGCGGCAGCTTTTTCCTTGGAGGCAGCGCGTTCGACGGCTTTCTTCTTGGGCTTGGCTTTGTTGGGGTTCACCGAAGCGACGCGCTTGCGCAGGCCGTTGGCATCGAGGAAG
>JANOVN010000272.1:0-4293 GCA_031417455.1 Hyphomicrobiaceae bacterium
ACAGCCAGCAGTTCGATCCCGGCGGTCTTCAGTTCCTCAAGCTTGGTGCAATCGACAGGCTGACCTGGTTCCAGCCTGCCTAGCGTGTCGATCCTTGCCAGCAAGCTATTCGCGGTCTCATCGAGCTTGGCGATACGGCTATCCTGCAAGTACACGATTGCGCTGTCTTCAATTTCCTGATCGTTCCACCCCTTCTTCGCGGCCAGCGCTTTAACCCGGGCCTGAAGTCTTGGTGCAGCCTCCAGATTGTATGCCCGCAATGAGGCTCCGGCACTATCGACGGTGGTCCCAAAATCCTCAGCCTTACAGGCCTCGGCGTGCGCACTCGTGAGACCCATCGCACCCCAAGAGATCGTCATGGCCAGTAAAATGCGTAAGCGCGATTTTGTCATGACCTGCCGCTTGCATGTTGTTGAGTGGAAACAAAAAACTGCCGCCAACGCTGATTGGCGGCAGTTTGTGGTCTTTCGAAGATGAGGGCGTCATACCCAACTTAGCTGCAACCAACCTGCAAGCTACTCGCCTGCAATGGTTTTGATGACGCTATTAGGCGCTTGCCCCGCCGCAGCGCCAGCCACAAACCCACGCGCACCCTTTTCCATGTCGGCATCAAACGACGCAATCGTCGCCGCCTGTGCTTTAGATTTCAGATGAACGATCTTGTAACCCTTGGCTTTGAGCTCGATCAACAAAGCAGGGATCGCCGCGGCGGTCACCTTCTGGAAATCATGCATGAGCACGATCCCTTTGCCCTTCTTCTCCAGCTTTTCCATCACGGTCTTCACAACCGCTTCGGGTTTCTTGCCGTGCTTGAAATCGAAACTGTCGATGTCGGTCGAGAAAATCCCCACATTCCGGCTACCCAGATAGGCTTCCATATCAGGTGGCCCCTTGAGCTGAGGGAACCGGAAGAACGAAGCCGGAGCCCCGCTCATTGCAAGCTTCACGGCACTAAAGCCCTTTTCGATTTCTTCCTTCGCCTGATCAGGCGTCAGTTTCGACAAATCCACATGCGACCACGTATGCGTCCCGATCGTGTGGCCGCCAGCCGCCACCAACTTCAGAATTTCGGGATGATACAGTGCATGCTTGCCGATCGAAAAAAACGTCGCCTTCGTGCAATGGCTGGCAAGTGCATCAAGGACAGTCTTGGTCGAACCCGGCCAAGGACCATCGTCAAACGTCAGCACAACTTCCTTATTCTGCAGGAAGTCGTAAGCCTTGTAATGCTCAAAGCCGAACCCGGGACCGCCGGTGGTGTCGATTTCAACAACGCGGGAAACGCCAAGCCCGTCAGGATTGGCAGCGCATGGCGGAATTTTTGCCACCGGTGCCGCAGCAGCCGCTGGCGGCGTTCCAGGTTTGGCAGCAGGCGACGCAGCCGCCGCAGGCTTGGCAGGCTCAGCCGCCTGAACGGCAAGCAGCCCGCCGGTGAGTGCAAGTCCTGTCGTCACAAATAGCAGCCACGAACGCATGGTTAGGCCTTTCTCAATTGAATCTCGCAAGTATGACCGATTCGGGCACTGGTCCGATGTTGATACAATTCAGCGATCAACGAAACGGCAAAACCGTGTCGCCGGTGAGGCAAGCTGCCATAATATTAACCTGAAAAACCGCGCTGCGTCAGTCCGGTTGGTGATTGCCTACAATCACGCCCGCTACCGCATCAACCCGTATCTCCGATTTCGGCGGGTTAGGCGCCAAGACGTCGGAAATCTTCACCATCGCGTTGCGCACCGCGTCAGCTTCCTGAGCCGTCACTACGCCCATGATCATGGAAACGATCCGCGCGTGCTCTTTCGTGGCCCGTCCCGTTACTTCGCGTCCCTCTGGCGTCAATGAAACAAGCCGCACCCGCGCGTCGGTCGCATGCTTCACCCGCTCGATCAGTCCCCTGCGCTCCAGCACAGCAAGCAATGCCGAGACATTGCTCTTCGCCACCAGCAGCCGACGCGCCAGAACTTGCTGCGAAAGCCCCTCGTCGCGCGCCACGTTCGCCAGGACGTCGTAATGGGCAACTTCAAGCCCCAGCGGCACCAATGCCTGCGACATGACCCGCTGGAATAGTTGCGACGTTCGTGCCACTGAAAGCCACGCTTCATAACCAGGGATCGCATCCAAAATCGTCGGCTTTTTATTCATTATGAGCAATCGGTCTCGGGGTTAAGCGTTCGGTGTAAAGCATCTGCGGCCCGATTGTCGAACGGCGCGACGCAGGAAGCAATGTTTCCCTGCAAATATGCCGAATTAGCCAATCTGCCTGCGTTCGCCCCAGGCCTGATCGTAGGCGTGATCGTGCGAGATGCCGCTCACCGCCCATCGAAAAGAGAGGTCTATCACGAATCCAAAGAGCTAGCGTGCTTCCGGGAAAGCATGCCCCCGCGAAAGCGGGGTGTGAGCGGTTATGCGGCAAAAGAAGCAAGACAAAACAAGGAGCTAGGATACTACCGCGATTCAATCCAAACCGAAAGGACTCTAGCGCACGCTCGCCCCATCGCCTTGAACGCTGCAAGAGTTCACGTGCTCTAGAACAGTTTGCCGCAAGCGTGAAGCCACTTTTCCAGGAAAATCAACCAATCCGCCGCCCCCAAAACCAAAGTTCAATCACCAATAAAGTTCAATTGGCAAGAGCGGCCGCCTTCATTCCCTCCATGTTAACCCACCCGCTCGCATCGCCTTTCCTAGCGTCAGTTCACACTCTTCAGTCCAACCGCTTGCGCGTCATCGCCAGCGCGTCCGCCATCAGTACCGGCATGTCGTCCCGTAAACTCCAGATCTGCGTATTCATGGAGTCGAGACGGCCAGTAAACCGGTCCATTGTAGCCGAGACCAGTTCAAGCCCTTTGATGGTCGTTTCAACGAGCCCGACGAGTTCCAGGTGACGATTGCCCAATTGCCCCGTCAAAACCTTGACCGTCCCCTCAAGGTCTGTGAGGCGGCGCTTCAAATGACCAATTTCGGTGTCTTCATCCATGTTCACGTCCCCCAGTGATAATGTGAACATTAGCAGAACAAGTGGCGCGGCGCAATGCGCCGTGTGAGGTTTTTCTCACGAATTCCAAGCCGTTGATCAAGGCATTCATCGGGGGCGAACCCTATGCAGGCAAGTCCGGGACCAAGGAGCGAGCGTCCTGTTGCTCGCTCCCCCCGTTGGCAAACCCTGTACCGTATGAATCAGCCCTATTGGGCCTTCGGCTTGGCAGCAGCAGCACTCGCAGCCGGTATTGTCGCAGTCGATGAGGCCGTTGCAGCAGGTGGAGTAGCTGCCACCTTCTTGGGCGCAAACGAGGCGGCCTTGCGCGCTGCAGCTTCGGCTTCCTTCGCCTTGGCGATCGCATCGCGCTTGGCAGCGTCAGCGGCGGCCTTCTTTTCGGCAGCATCCGCGCGAGCCTTGGCGGCAGCTTCGGCGCGATCAGACTTCGCTTTGGCGGCAGCCGCTGCTTTGGCCTTCGCAGCGTCCGCCTTCTTCTGGGCAGCGTCCGCACGAGCCTTGGCGGCAGCTTCGGCCTTGGCCTTGACTGCGGCGGCGATCGCGGATGCCTGGTCAGCTTTGGCCTGCGCGGAAACGGCGGCCTGCTTGGCCTTATCGGCCTGAGCCTGTGCGCCAGACACGGTCTGGGCCATGGCCGGCGATGCGAGCGCCATGAAGCAAGCGGCGGCGATGAGGTAACGGTTCGTGCCCATGTGACTTAATCTCCAACGCAATACTGATACTGGTTATTCGTGCAGCCAACTCGGTCGGGCTGGCTGACTTCCCCGGCCCAAAGACATCCCCGGTCCATGTACGGTTTACAGGGACCACCTCCGTAGCATTAGGCTCATCTGTGAACAAAGTGATTTTCACAATTCCGTGCGAAATTTCGTTATCCCGCCGCACAGCCCAAATCACGCCCCCTTCTTGACCTCAGCCGCCCGCCACCGCCGGACGTTCCCCTGCACGCTGAGCGTGCCCGCCTCCGCCAACGCATAAATCCGCGGCGCGATCACCGCAGTCGTCACTTCCAACGATTGCGCCTTGGCCGCATCCACCGTACGCGCGATCAAAATCGCCACCTTGCAAGCCTCAACCGTCGCGCAACCAACGATCAACGCATCCAAAGCCGCATCCTGCTCAGGTGTCGTGGCAGGTGCAGCAGCAGTCTCAGTCCCATCAGGTTTGGTCATCGGCCCATTTCACTTCGTTGCTGATACGTAACCTACCACGAATGTCGGCCTTGCCCCAGTGCACCAGTTGTGGCTCTACAACTTACGTCGTGCTTTTATACACCGGCAGAAAAACGAGGGGCGGAGCAG
>JANOVN010000273.1:0-7738 GCA_031417455.1 Hyphomicrobiaceae bacterium
CGCACAGATCATCGGCGTCACCGACAGCGAAACAATCGTCGAAACCAGAATCGCATAGACCAGCGTCCACGAAAATTCCTGCAGCAGCCTCCCGATCACCCCTGTCTGAAACAGCAATGGAATGAACGCCGCCACCAGCGACACCGAAATAGACACGACGGTAAAGCCGATCTGCTGCGCCCCCACGAGCGCCGCCTGCAATGGCTTCAACCCCGCTTCCAGGTTCGCATACATATTCTCGATCATCACAATGGCATCGTCGACCACGAACCCGACCGCAACCGCGAGCGCGAGCAGCGAAATGTTGTTGATGGAAAACCCCGACGCCCACATCAGCGCGCACGTCCCAGCCAGCGACAGCGGCACCGTGATCCCCGCAGCCATGGTCGGCGTCCCACGTCGCAGGAACACGAACACCACGCACATCACCAGCCCGATGGTAATCAGCAGCGTCACCTGCATATCGTGAACGCTGAGCCGCAGCGTCTGCGTCCGGTCCGACAAAATCTCGATATCAAGATCCGCTGGCACCCACTTTTTAATCTCGGGGATCAGCGCCTTTACCGCATCCACCGTCTCAAGCACGTTGGCATCCGCCTGCTTGGTGATAATCAACAGCACCGCCGGCTTGCGCATGAACTGCGCCTGCGACCGCGTATTGCGCGAACTGTTCTCAACCGTTGCCACGTCCGACAGCCGCACCACCGTCCCGTTCAGTGTCTTCAACACGAGAGGCCGGAAATCCTCCGCAGTCTTCAGCTGATCGTTGGTCGCAATCGTCGCCGACGTCGCTGTCCCATCGAGCGTCCCCAGCGGCTGCACCGTCGAAGTCGTCACAATCGCCGTGCGCACATCTTCAATCGACAGCCCCATGCCAGCCAGCCGCTGCGGATCAACCCGCACCCGCACCGCCGGCTGATCCGCCCCCGAAATCGTCACGTCGGCCACGCCGTCCACTTGCGTCATGCGCGGCGCAATCACGCTATCGGCGGCATCGTAAATCGCCGACGGGAGCATTGTCGCCGACGTGAGCGCCACGATCAGCACCGGTGCCGCAGACGGATTGAACTTGCGAAATGTCGGCACGCTCGGCAGATCGCCAGGCAAGTCCGTCATCGCGGCGTTGATTGCCGCCTGAACGTCGCGCGCCGCCCCATCAATCTTGCGCTTGAGATCGAACTGAATGGAAATCGATGTCGTCCCCACGTTGCTCGTGGAGGTCAATTCCGTAACGCCCGCAATCTCACCCAGCCGCCGTTCGAGCGGCGCTGCAACCGTCGCAGCCATTGTTTCAGGGTCAGCACCAGGCCGCCCCGCCTGCACCCGGATCGTGGGAAACTCGATACTCGGCAAGCTCGCCACCGGCATACTGCGATAAGCAACGATCCCGAGCAGCATCAGCCCAATGGCCAGCAGCGTCGTGCCAACAGGCCGCAAGATAAAAATGCGGGAAGGGTTCATTCCGCAGCCCTCGCAACACCGTGCTCCTCGTCCGCCAGCGTCGCCAGCGCATGCGCATTCGGCTCCCCCGTCACCCACGCCCGCAACCGCTCCATCTCCAGATAGATGACCGGCGTCGTGTAAAGTGTCAGCAACTGCGACAGCAGCAATCCACCAATGATGGAAACCCCCAGCGGAATACGCAGCTCCGACCCAGGACCGGTCCCGAACGCCAGCGGGATCGCACCGATAAGCGCTGCCAGCGTCGTCATCATGATCGGCCGGAACCGCAGCACAGCCGCCTGCAAAATCGCCTCACGCGGGCTCCGGCCGTGGTTACGCTCAGCGTCGAGGGCAAAGTCGATCATCATGATCGCGTTCTTCTTCACAATCCCCATCAGCAGGATGATCCCGATCAGCGCGACCAGCGATAGATCGAGCCCCGTCAGCTGCAGCGCCAGTAGCGCCCCGATGCCCGCCGACGGCAGCGAGGTCAGGATCGTGAACGGATGGATAAAGCTCTCATAAAGCACCCCCAGCACGATGTAGATCGTGATGATTGCAGCTAAGATCAGCCAGGGCTGGCCGCTAAGCGACTTCGTAAATTCAAGCGCATCGCCCGAAAAACTTCCCGTCACCGACGTCGGCATTCCTATCTGTTTGGTGGCATCCACAATCGCAACCGTCGCCTCGCTCAGCGACGCGCCCTTCGCCAGATTGAAGCTGATCGTCCCCGCCGGAAACTGCTCCTCGCGTTGCACCACAAGCGGCGCCGTCGTCTGCTTGAAGCTGGCGACCGCTGACAGCGGAACCTGTGTGCCCAGCGTCGACGTCACGTAAAGCCGGCTCAGCGCCCCCACGTCCCGCTGGTTCTCCGGCAACGCTTCGAGAATCACCCGGTACTGGTTCGACTGCGCGTAAATCGTCGAGATCTGCCGCTGACCAAACGCATCGTTCAAAACGTCGTTGATCGCCTGCATCGAAACACCAAGCCGCCCCGCCGTCGCCCGGTCCACATTCACGAACGCCCGCAACCCGCCCTCCTGGGTCTCAAGCGCGACATCGGACAAAATCCGCAACGACTTCAATCTATCGGTCAGTTTGCCCGCCCAAATCGAAACTTCCGCGGGATCAGTCCCCACCAGCGTATGCTGATACTGCCCGCGTCCGGCCCGCGTCGCGATCTGCACGTCCTGCACCGGCAGGAAGTAAACCTTCACCCCGGCAAGCTTCGCCGTCTCCTTCTGCAGCCGCGTCATGATTTCCACGACTTTGGCCTTGCGGGCATCATGCGGCTTGAGCGTCACCTTTAGCTGCGCCGCATTCGGCGTCGAATTGACCTCGCTCACCCCGACGACCGCCACAACGGCATCCACATCGCCATCCATCCTGATACCCGCCGCCACCTGCGACGTGATCCGCGTCATCTCCTCAAACGACACCTGCTCGCCAGCCTCAACGACGCCCGTGATGAGCCCCGTGTCCTGCAACGGCAAAAAGCCCTTTGGCGCGGCAACATACAGCACAATCGTCAGCACAAACGTGCCGGCCGTCACGATCATCGTCGCCCAAGCGTGCCCCAACACCCACTCGACGCTCCGACCATAATTCTCGACAACGAAATCCAACCCGCGCTCAAAGACACCAGGCTTTGCCTTCACACCGTGCCCGTCGCCATGTCGTTTAAGCAGCTTGGCGCACATCATCGGCGTCAGCGTCAGCGAGACAATCGCCGACACCACGACCGCAATCGTCAGCGTCAGCGCGAACTCGCGAAACATCCGTCCCACGATCCCGGTCATGAACAGCAGCGGAATGAACACCGCGATCAGCGACAGCGTCAGCGACACCACAGTAAACCCGATCTCACGCGCACCCTTCAGCGCTGCCGACATCGGATCGTCGCCATCTTCCATATGCCGAACGATATTCTCGATCATCACGATCGCATCGTCGATCACGAACCCGGTCCCAATCGTCAGCGCCATCAGCGAAAGGTTATCGAGCGAAAACCCAGCGACCCACATCACCCCGAACGTCGCGATCAGCGACATCGGCAACGCGACGCCCGCGATCAACGTCGCCCGCCAATTACCCAAGAACGCCAGCACCACCAAAACCACCAAGACCACACTGAGAACCAGCGTGAACTGCACGTCGTGGATCGACGCGCTGATCGTTTCGGTCCGGTCATGCACCGTCGTAAGCTTGACGGCATTCGGGATCGTCCCCGCCAACCGCGGTAGCTCCTTGCGTAGCCGCTCGACCGTGTCGATGACGTTCGCGCCCGGCTGGCGTTGCACGTTGATAATGACCGCAGGTTTCCCCTGATACCACCCGCCGACCTTGGCGTTCTCCAGCCCATCGACAACCGTCGCCACGTCCTGCAGTAACACCGGCGCGCCGTTCCTGTACGCCAAGATCACCGCGCGATACGCCGCCGCCGTCGATAGCTGATCGTTCGCCGCAATCGTATAGCTCTGCGATGCCCCATCCAGCTGACCCTTCGGCCCCGACACATTCGCGCCCGTGATCGCCGTGCGGACATCGGCCATCCCAAGCCCATACGACGACAACCGGGAAAGGTCCGCCTGTATCCTGACCGCTGGCTTCAACCCGCCCTCGACCGAGACATGCCCGACGCCGGAAACCCCCGACAACCGCTGCGCAATCAGCGTATCGGCAAGGTCGCTCATTTCGCGCAGCGGCACCGTGTCCGACGTCAGCGCAAGCGTGATGATTGGCGAATCCGCCGGGTTCACCTTGGCGTACGTCGGCGGATACGGCAGGTTCTTGGGCAGCGTCGACCCAGCCGCATTGATCGCCGCCTGAACGTCCTGCGCTGCCCCGTCGATGTCGCGCGACAACGCAAACTGCATCGTGATCTGCGACAGCCCATACGACGAGGACGACGTCATCGACTGCAACGATGCAATCTGCCCGAATTGCCGCTCAAGCGACGCCGTCACGAGGTTCGACATCGTTTCGGGGTTTGCCCCCGGCAACTGCGTCGTCACCTGAACGGTCGGAAAATCAACCTGGGGTAACGCCGAAACCGGCAGGCCCCAATACCCGAGCCATCCCGCCAGCAACACCGCGACGCTGAGCAGGGTCGTCGCCACCGGCCGCATGATGAATGGACTAGAGACGCTGGCAAATTGCGATTGCTCACCACCTGCTCCCTCGCCCACAGCAGCCGCCTCAGGCGATGCCACCGCCGTGTCGTTGGGAATGCGGCCTGTCACTGGAGGGCACTTTCTTGAGCCTTACGCTTGCCGCGCTTCTCACCCTTGCCGCGTTCGTCCTCGGCCCGCGCCGCCGTATCCGGCTTGACCGTAGATCCCGTCTCAGGAGCAGCCGTCGTTGCAGCAGCAGGTGCAGGAGCCCCAATCTGCCCGTGCGGAGTCTGCCCCTGCGGAGCCTGATCCTGCGACGTCTGATCGGGTACCACCGGTTTACCCGAGCCCTTGCCGTCACCACCATCGCCGCGCGCAATCGTGACCTGCGCCTGATCTTTGAGTCGCGCAAACCCACTGGTGACAACCTGCTCGCCAGCCGCCAGCCCCTTGGAAATCACCGCTTGACGGTCATCCTGCTGTGCCACCACCACGGGGCGAACGCTGACCGTCTGCTTCGCGCCATCGCCGCCCAGCACATAAACAAACGTGCCCATCGGCCCGCGCTGCACCGCAGCCGTCGGTGCCGTGATTGAATCGCGCAGAACATTCACTCGAACCCGCACGTTGGCAAACTGCCCCGGCCACAACTGAAGTCGCTCGTTGGGCAGATCGGCTTTCATGCGCACGGTGCCTGTCGTCGCATCGATCAAGTTGTCGATAAACGTCAACGCACCGGCATCGATGACTGTCTTGTCGTCGCCATCCATGGCCTCGACCTGCACCGCGCCGGCAGCCATCGCCGCGTTCACCTGCGCCAATTGCTGTTGCGGCAACGTAAACTGCACCGATATCGGCTTGATCTGCGCAATCGTCACGATACCGGCATCGCCCGCCCGCACGAGGTTGCCCTCGTCCACCAGCCGCTGCCCAGTCCGACCGTCCAACGGCGACAACAGCTTCGTGTAGTTCAACACCGCCTGCGCATTCGCAATCGCGGCCGTGTCGGCCCTGAGCTGCGCCTGGTTTTGCGCCACCAGCGCCCGCTGGGTATCAATCGTCTTCTGCGCCGTGACACCCGGCCCGACCTTCGAATACCGGTCCAGATCAAGCTCGGCGTTCGCCAGGATCGATTGCGTGAGATTGCGCTTGGCCATCGCCTGATCCAGCGCCGCCTGATAGGTGACCGGATCGATTTCGGCGAGCAAGTCGCCTTTCTTCACATCCTGGCCTTCGCGAAACAGCACTTTGATGAGCTTGCCATCCACCTGCGGCTTGACCGTCACCGTATTGAGCGCCCGTGCCGAACCAACCCCGCGCAGATAAACCGGCACATCCGCAACGCCCGCCGCTGCCACAACCACAGGCACCGGCCCATCCTGCCCCCCCCGTCGCCCGCCGCCGGTCCGCTTGCCGCTACCGCCATTGGCATCCGCAGTTGCAGCCGTCGGCGCCGATCCGCCTAGCCCAATCTTGGACGCCAGATTATCAACCCGAACCCACTCGAACCCAGGAACTGGAACGCCAGACTGGTTCAGCGCAGCCACCCCGGCTACCCCCGTCACCAATCCGATCACAATCCACTTCTTCAAAGTCATGACGTTCCATCTCTGGCAGGCAGTGCCCGCCCGGCCTCTATTTCGGCAGGTCTCAACGATACTGCTACCAATATACGCTCACGCGATGACCATCCCGTTCGTAATTCACGCGTTCGTGATGAATATGGTTATTTGTTAATCAGGCCCCGTCGAATACGGCTGCAAACGGCCATTTTCCCTCAAAATTCGAACGCCTGATCGCCCCAATTGTTCCCCACCCCTCCTGTCGCCATCGCAAGAGCGTTGCGATGGCAACAACGTCTGGGTAAAGAACCATTCAGTTCTAACCCAATCCATCGACCCGAAGTCCTACCACCCCGGCACGTTGCAACTGCATTTTTGACGATTTGTAACAAACCCGGGTCCTGCCCGTAATTCATGACAAGAGGATCATTTGGACGATCGAGAACGCGATTGGGCAAACCAGATGAGAGCGGGGATGGCCGGTGACGCGGCGGCCTATCGCACCCTCCTGACTTCTTTGACGATCTTTCTACGGTCGGAAGTTCGTCGTGGTTTTGCCCGTTATGGGCACGGCCAATCGGACGTGGAGGACGTGGTGCAGGAAACCTTGCTGGCAATCCATTTGAAACGCGAAACCTGGCGCACGAGCGAGCCAATCACCCCCTGGGTTCGCGCCATCGCCCGCAACAAACTGATCGATAGCCTCCGTCGCGGCGGCCGCCGCATCAACGTGCCCATCGACGACGTCATCGACGTGCTTCCCGCAGCCGTTCCAACCGAACACTTGAACGAGCGCGACGCTGACCAGATCTTGTCGAAGCTCAATGGCCGCCAGCGCGACATCGTTCAATCTATCTCCATCAACGGCGACAGCATCCGCCAGACCGCCGCTAGATATTCCATTTCCGAGGGTGCTGTTCGCGTCGCCCTTCATCGGGGCCTCGCAGCCCTCGCCAAGGCTTACCGGACGCAAGACCATGAAGACAGATGACCTCATCACGGCGCTGACCGCCGACATTGATACGAAGCCAGCCCCGGTCTCCCGAGCCGTCGCACAAGCGGTTGTGCTGAGCGTGCCGATCGCTGCCGCAATCTTGATTTACGCAATCGATGTCCGTCCTGATCTTTGGGCGCAACTCGGCGCGGAGCCACGCTTCACCTTCAAGTTCGTGTTCACGCTGGCAACCGCCACGGCCGGTGTCTGGCTCGCCCTGCGCCTGTCGCGCCCCGGCACTTCCGCGGGCCCGGCTCTGGCTGCCCTCGGCGCCGCCGCAGCTCTTCTGATCGCAGCCGTCACCACGGAACTCATCGTCCTGCCGCGCAGCACGTGGTTCCCGACCCTGATCGGCGATCGCGCGTTCGCCTGCATGTTGCTGATCCCAACGCTCGCCGCCGCCCCGCTCGCAGCCATCCTGTTCGCCTTGCGCTCGGGTGCCCCAGACAGCCCGCGCATTGCTGGTGCGGCCGCAGGCCTTATGGCTGGAGCCATCGGTGCGACCCTTTATGCCTCCCACTGCACCAACGACAGCCCGCTGTTCGTCGCCGTCTGGTACGTTATCGGCATCGCTGCAGTTACATTTGCAGGCAGCTTAATCGGTGCCAAAGTCTTGCGTTGGTAAG
>JANOVN010000274.1:0-2395 GCA_031417455.1 Hyphomicrobiaceae bacterium
AACATATCTTGCTTGTGAACTGATACCCGGCCAGCCAGCGAACTCGTCACGCCGATATAAAGAACGCCGTCGCGTTTGCTCGCCATAAGGTAAACGCACGGCGTTTTCGTTCGCCAATCGGCCATTGGCTTCCCTCATCGACAGCTAGCAAGCTCGTCAGGATGTTATAACCGAAACCGAGCGCGTTGAAGCTTGTCGTGGGTAGCCGCCTACGCGGCCATGACGAAAAAGGGGGAGGCAATTTTGCGTTCTGTGGTCATATCGGGTGCCCGTCGCTTTAGATCGTCACGCATACCTTTCCTCTCCCCGTAAGGGAAAGGATGTCGCGTTGCGACAGGTGAGGGACTTGCCGCGATCACCAAGCAAGCCCCTACCGGCACACCTTCTCCCGTACCGGGAGAAGATAGGACGGGGCGGCATCTGATTACACCACCGCTAATGCTTCCCAAGTCATGTGGAAATTTCCGACCGGAAATGCAACGGTTCGTTACACCTTCAGAGCCTCAGTTACGGCGTCAGGATTGCGGGCGATGACGGTAAGGTAGGCGCGGGCGCAGGTGTCGGGTTCGGCGGCACCTTGTTCCCAATCGCGCAACGTGCCTAGCGGAATACAAAACCGTTTGGCGAATTCTTCTTGGGTCAATCCAAGTGCTTGCCGGATAATCTTGGAGCGAGCGACGCGCTTCATGCGCTTAAAGTCGTCAGGCTTCAAAGGCTGCGCATCGGGGTCGCTCAACGCCGCCGCCATCACTTCATCGTCCGTCATTGGACGCAGAGACTCAAGGGGTTTGTCCGTTTTGCTGGTAGTAGTCGTCTTGCTCATGCCGGGTTGCTCGTCTGGCTGAAATGATGCGGATGCGTTCTTGAGCGCCGCCGTCGCCTTCGACCATGCGCTCAGTGTAGGCCACGAAAAGCAGAACGCCGTCTGACATGCCGACAATTATGAAGCGGTCTTCGCCGTAGTTCTCGCGGTCGTCGCATTCACCGACGGCGAACGCGTCACTAAAGACGAGGCGCGCACGTTCGAACCAAACGCCGTGCTTGGCATGGTTGGCGACGTTCTTACCGTCGTCCCATTCGAATTGATCGTCTCGCATGAATAGGTACTGCTTAACAGTAGTTATGTCAAGACTTGAGAGCCAACGCTTCCCCCGTCGCCCTTCCCGGCAGCGGCTCGCCTAAGCGGATGATTTCCCACTGCAGGGTGATGCCGGACTTTGCAAGGACCCGCGCTCGCACCGTTTCGCCTAAGGTTTCGATGTCTTCGCCGGTTGCGTTATCGACATTGATAAGGAAGTTGCAGTGCATTTCACTGACCATCGCGCCGCCTATCCTCAGGCCGCGGCAGCCGGCTTCGTCGATCAGTTTCCAGGAGCTATGGCCGGGCGGGTTTTTGAACGTCGAGCCGCCGGTTTTTTCGCGCACCGGCTGGTTCTTTTCGCGGTAGTCGGCGACTTCATCCATGGCAACGCCGATTTCAGCGGGGTCGCCGGGCGTGCCTTGGAAGGTTGCCTGCGTAAAAATCCAGTCGGGCGAGATCGCGCAGTGGCGATAGGTAAAGCCCATGTCGGCGTGTGAGAGGACATGGATGTTGCCATCGCGGTCGATGGCGCGAGCTTCGATGAAGACGTTGGTGGTTTCGGTGCCGTGCGCGCCAGCGTTCATGCGCAACGCGCCACCGATGGAGCCGGGGATACCGCGATAAAACGCGAGGCCCGCAATCCCGGCTGCGGCTGCGGCGCGGGCGACCTTCACATCGGGTACGACGGTTCCGGCGCGGAGGCGGTGGCCGGGCAGAATCGTGACTTCTCCAAAGCCGCGCCCCAACCGGATCACGACGCCTTTGAAGCCGCCGTCACGGACCAGCAGGTTCGAGCCGAGGCCGACGACGAAGACGGGAAGTTCTTTTGGCCGGTTTTTGAGGAAGTACGCAAGGTCGGCCTCATCGGCTGGCGAAAACAGCACTTGGGCTGGTCCGCCAACGCGGAACCAGGTGATGTCGGCCATTATGGCGTTGGCGGTCAGCCGTCCGCGCAGGTCCGGCATCGCCGCGCCCAGAGCGGGCGTAATGTCTTCGTAGACTGGGGCTGATTTGAGGGCTGCGGCGGTGTTTGATTGCGTGGTCACGGTTGGCTCGCTCTCACTTCGTTTGAACGAGCTACAGGTGGTTTGCTCGCAGCATTCTGATTTCTCCCCCATACACATTACATGGGAACGGCTAATACCAGCCCGCAGAAGTTTTGACTCTTCGTTCGACAGGCTGCGGGCTGGTATTCTCTTTGCTTTGCGCGTGGCCGCGTCGATCTGAAAGATCGCCTGCGGCGAGGCAACCCCACGCGCGGATACCAAACCGCATAAGTCAGTACTTATGCGGTTTGGTATAAACTCCCTCTCC
>JANOVN010000275.1:0-3139 GCA_031417455.1 Hyphomicrobiaceae bacterium
TATCATCGGCCGCTTTCCACGCCATCCCCGGCACCCGCACCACCCGCCATCGCGCGGTGACGGCGGAAAAGGTGACGGCGGAAAAGGTGACGGCAACACTGGCGGCAACAACGGCACAAAACCGCCATCAGACGGCAAACCGCCGGTCGTCGTGAAAGACAAACCGCCCATCATCTTGAAGGGCGATAAGCCGATTAAACACCGCCCACCCCGCGTCCACGTCGAAGACCCGCCCAAAAAGGTCAAGATCCACAAGGTCGACAAGACCGAAGAGCACGTCCGTAAACAACCAAAGCGCGACCGCGGCGACGACACCCCCGTCGTCAAACGCAAGAAAGAGTCGAACGAGCGCACACGTGATCAAGTCAAGGAACGCGTTCGCGAACGCGCCCACGAAGACAAACCGTCCCGTCACAAGTCAGCCTCGAACGCGCAACCCAAAATCACCGTTGATAAAGTCCCGCAAATCAAACTCCACATCGGCGGCAGCTTCGGCGGTGGCGGTGGCGGCCAAATGGGTGGTCAGGGAAGGCGATAACACGTTCCGTCAAAGCCGCTGATCAGCACTTCCCCAACTCCTCGGGGGCGAGAGGGGTTACAGGGTGAGGGTGAGCGGTATTTGAGGGCAAACGGGATTGACGGCTACCAATCAAAGGCTCCGCCTACCCCCGACGCTCGGCAAAAAACGCCCGCAGCAACTCCGCCGCCTGCTCTTCGCCCAACCCGTCATAAACCTCGGGCACATGATGGCAGGTTGCGTGATTGAACACCCGGGCCCCATGTGCCACACCGCCGCTCTTGGGATCGCTCGCCCCGTAATACAGCCGCCGAACCCGCGCAAACGAGATCGCCGCCGCGCACATCGGACACGGCTCCAGCGTCACATAAAGATCAAACCCATTAAGCCGCTCGGCACCAAACCTCTGACAAGCCTCACGAATAACCAAAATTTCCGCATGCGCCGTCGGGTCGGACAGCTCCCGCGTCCGATTACCAGCCTCACAAACAACCCGTCCATCCCCATCGACCAGCACCGCGCCAACGGGCACTTCCCCGCGCGCCGCTGCCGCCGCCGCTTGCGCCAACGCCAAGTCCATATGGCCGGGAGGCTTGAGCAGTGTCATAAGGATGATTCCATACAGCAGGATTTCCCAAAAGTGTACTTGCGGTTTTGGGTGAAAATCCTGCTCAAGTAAAACAGCAGGATTTCCCAAAAGTGTGCGTACGTTTTTGGGTAACGCTCCTTATCAAACAATAGACCTCAAATTACTGAACAGAGTCCATGAGCAAACCAACTGGGGGCCGCAGCCCTCCCGGCAAAAAACCTTTCCGCGCAGGCCAAAAACCCGGCAAACCCGGCGCATACAGCACGCGCCTCATTCAAAAGGCCACCGCTGGCAAGCGCCCGCCCTCCGCCCATTCCGGCGGCAACCGCGGTCCCAACTCCGAATCAGGCGGCAAGTCCGCTGGAAGAACGGAACGAACACCAGACCGCGATGTCCGCCCTGCAAGCGGCGCTCGCTTCAACGGCAGCAAGCGCAGCTTCGCTGGTCCACGAACTGCCGATGGCGGCAAGCGCCCGTATGAAGGCCCCGCCGGTCGCGCCGAAGGCGGCAAACGCTTCGAGGGCAGCAAACGCACGTTCCAAGCCAGCGCACGCGACTTACAAGCCAGCGCACGCGACGGACAAGCCAACCCCCGTGACGCTGAGGGCAGCAAGCCCAACCGCTTCAAGCGCGTCCGCCTCGACCGCAACGCCCCGGCAGAGCGTGATCGGAGCGAACCCGGCCGCAACGCTCGCCCCCATCGCGAGCGCAACGACGATACGCGCCGCGAACGCCCCGGCAGCTTCGACGGTCCGCGCGGCGACCGCAGTGAAGCCCGCAGTGACACCCGCACATCGCACCGCAACTTCGGCGACACCCGCCAGCGCGAACTCGACCGGTCCACCCGCGCCGCTCCACGTACCACCAGCAGCGACGACGCGCGACCCGAGGGTCGCGACCGAGCGGTGCCTCGCCCTCAGCGCAGCGAAACACCAAACCGGGACCGCAACGACACCCGCGCACCCGCCCGTGCCGCGCCCTCCAACCGAGGCGACCGAAGCGAAGGCCGCCGCCCCGAACAACGTACCCGCGACCGCCCCGAACACGAACGCACCCGCAACCCCGCACCTCGATCCGCCCCCACGCCCTCGGGCGAACGCGGCTTCAAGGTTAAGCCGATGCCCAAATCGGCACCGGGCCGCGCGCTGGCGTCCAGCGACACTTCCGGCAGCCCGTCCGAACCCATGAGGATTGCCAAAGCCATGGCCCGCTCTGGCCTGTGCTCACGCCGCGACGCCGAACGCTGGATCGCCGAGGGCCGCGTTGCCTTGAACGGCCGCATCCTCGACACACCGGCCATCGAAGTCGGCCCCACCGACAAAATCGTCGTCGACGGCCAGCCCTTGCCCGCCGCCGAGCCAGCCCAAATCTGGCGCTATTACAAACCGCGCGGCCTCGTCACGACCCACTCCGATCCCGAAGGCCGCCCCACCGTCTTCGACGCATTGCCCGCCGATATGCCCCGCGTCGTCTCCATCGGCCGCCTCGATTACAACACCGAAGGCCTGCTTCTTCTCACCAACGACGGCGAGCTTGCCCGCCATCTGGAGCTTCCCGCCACCGGCTGGCTCCGCCGCTACCGCGTCCGCGCCTATGGCCGCGTCAGCCAGCAAGACCTCGACGCCCTGAAAGATGGCGTCACCATCGAAGGCGTCCGCTATGGCGGAATCGACGCCCACCTCGATAGCGTCCAGGCCGGCAACATGTGGCTGACCATTGGCCTGCGCGAAGGCAAAAACCGCGAAGTCCGCCGCATCCTCGGCTCGCTCGCCCTTGAGGTAAACCGCCTGATCCGCATCTCCTACGGCCCATTCCAATTGACGGACCTGACACCGGGAATGGTCGAACCCATCAAACGCCGCGTACTCGCCGACCAACTCGGCCCGCAAGCCGCAGAGTTTGGTCTAACCGGCGCCATCGACGGCTACAAAGCCCGCCAAGCCAAACTTACCCCAACCTCCCGCAAACCCCAGGACGACGACGAATGAACGAGCTTCTTCCCCCTCTCCCCATGCTCTTGCATGGGGAGAGGG
>JANOVN010000276.1:0-15472 GCA_031417455.1 Hyphomicrobiaceae bacterium
CGTCACCACGATATCCAGCGCCGCGGCCATGATCCCCAACGGACCACCCGCCAGCACCACGCGCTCGAAGTCGAGTCCTGACATCAACACCTCAACGCCTTTGCCCACGACGCCCAGCACATTTTCGCAGGGCACTTCGCAATCGGTGAATACCAACTCGCACGTATTCGAGCCGCGCATCCCGAGCTTGTCCAACTTCGGCGACGTCGAAAAACCCTTGAAGGACTTCTCGACCAGAAACGCCGTGATCCCGCGCGCCCCACCCTTGGGATCGGTCTTGGCATAAACGACCAGCACGTTGGCGTCCGGGCCGTTCGTGATCCACATCTTGGTGCCGTTCAGCACGTAAACATCCCCGCGCCGGTCAGCCCGCAACGTCATCGAAACCACGTCCGATCCAGCGCCCGCTTCCGACATGGCAAGTGCGCCGATGGAGGTTCCCGCAATCAGGCCGGGCAGATACGTCTGCTTTTGGGCCGGCGTGCCGTGCCGGTTGATCTGGTTGACGCACAAATTCGAATGAGCCCCGTAGGACAGCGCGACCGATGCCGATGCCCGGCTGATTTCCTCCATCGCGACGCAATGCGCGAGATACCCCATCCCTGCACCGCCGTAGTCGGGCGAAGCCGTGATGCCCAAAACGCCGAGCGCGCCCATCTCACGCCAAAGATCATTTGGAAAGCTATTGTCGCGGTCGATGGCGGCAGCCCGGGGCGCTATTTTCGCCTTCGAGAACGCCCGCACGCTTTCGCACAGCGCCTCGACCTCCTCAGGCAGGCCAAATCTCAACCCGCTCGTAAACATCGCCAGCCTCCAATTGCCACCCGTTGGATTGGATAGGAGATTTGGTTCAAAAACAATGGGCAGCGCCTAACATTTGCATTGCCCCGCAAGCGGGCCCGCAATCACTTGACCCGCCTCAACATCTGACCCCATTCTCAGCATATGCTCCTGTTTGGCGATCCCCTTAACGACAAGGACCAGGCTCAGATGGCACAACAAAAACGACAGCAATCGCAACGCGGCTGGGAAGGCTGGCTGGGCATCTGCCTGGGCCTAGGTATTGTCTTCGCGCCTTGGATCGTCGATGAGAATTCAAATCGTCCAGCCGTACTGAACGCGACCTTCGCGGGAGCCGCTGTGCTCGTGCTCTGCGAACTCGACATGGTGCAGATCCGCCGCTGGCCGGAAATTGGCCTGCTCGCACTTGGCGCATGGGTCGCCGTGTCGGCCTTCGTTTTTGGCTACAGCGCAAGCGGCAACTTACGTTTCTTGCATGGGTTTGCTGGCATCATCGTCTCCCTCCTTGCCGTCCGCGAGCTTCGCCAGCAACTCGACACAGCAAACTGAAATGGGTGCTTCCATGCCAAGGAGCATGTGAGCGGAAAACCATTGACGTACCGTGCCTGCGCGGTGCAGCGGTTTTGCAGTGTTTGCGGGCAGGATAGAGCAAAAGCGACAGCATCATAATGCCGCCGGTAGCACCAGGGGGCTGGCTGCGCGTCTTGAGGCGTCGCCGCGCGATGCCGATGGGTGGATTCAGCTCATCGGGTCGCGCAAGGTGCTGGGTGAAACGGGCGGGGCTGAAGCGGCGCTCGAAAAGGCGATTGGGGTATTTGCCGATGCACCGCATGAGCAATCGCGGATCACGGCTGCGGCGACCGAAATGGGCGTTGCGCGGTAGTGGGGGTGCCGCGCAAGGGTTCTTGGCTAGCAAAACCGTACCGGAGCCCCTACAATTTCCATCTAATAAGTGACAGCTTTTCAAGACGTTTCAGATAGATAATCTACACCCGGGAGTGATCCGCGCTCAAACCACGCAAGTGAACTTGAAGCATACGTGCGTGTAAATGCTGGAGCAATATTACCTCGCTGAAACAGCATGGGCGGTTATCTGAACACGGCACGCGAAAGCAATAACTGCGGTGCGGTTCATGATCATAATCCGTTCAATGGCACCTTGAGGTAGCGCTTGCCGCTCTCGTCGGGTTCAGGCAAGTGCCCTGCCCGGATGTTGACCTGGAGCGCGGGAACGATCAACTTTGGCATCCCAAGCGTTGCATCGCGCGCCTCGCGCAACATCACGTAGTCATCTTCGCTAATGCCATCACCGACGTGAATGTTGTGAGCGCGTTCCTCGGCAACCGTCGTTTCCCATTTGATGTCGCGCCCGTTGGGGCCGTAATCGTGACACATGAACAGGCGCGTTCCCATTGGAAGCGTCTCCAGAAGCGTTCGGCTGGAACGAAACAACGTCCGCGCATCGCCTCCTGGAAAGTCGGCGCGAGCGGTGCCGCCATCGGGCATGAACAGCGTATCGCCGACAAACGCTGCATCACCGAACACATGGGTATTGCAGGCCGGAGTGTGGCCAGGCGTATACATGACAAAGGCGTTCAGAGTGCCGACCTGATACGTGTCGCCATCCTTGAACAAGCGGTCGAACTGGCTGCCGTCGCGCTGGAACTCGGTGCCCTCATTGAAGACTTTGCCGAAGACTTCCTGCACCGTCTTGATGTGCTCGCCGATGCCGATTTTGCCGCCCAGCTTGCCCTGGATATAGGGTGCGGCAGACAGATGGTCGGCGTGGGCGTGGGTTTCGATCAGCCACTCGAGTGTCAAACCGTTGGCGCGAATGTATTCGACCAGATCATCGGCGGATTTATAACTGATGCGCCCTGCTGCGTAGTCGATATCCATCACGGAATCGATAATTGCGCAGGATGTCGAATTTGGATCCTTCACAACATAGCTGATCGTGTTGGTATCTTTATCGAAGAAGGCTGCCACCTGCGGCTTGAGCATCATGTCGATTGGGTAGTTCATGAAGGCACTCCGTCTATCAATTTTGCGGGGATGAATGGCCACCAACCAAGGCTGTACTTCACGGGGCGGTTTGCCACGCCCGGAACAACCGGGTTGCGATCAGCCCTGCAACAAACCCTGCCATGAACCATAGCGGGGCAGCGTAGCCTGAAGCGATCATGGGAATGACACCACCTGGGCAAAAGCCTGTGATACCCCAGCCGATCCCAAAGACCGCCGATCCAGCCAATAGGGGCGTATCGATTCTGGTGCTGGTCGGCAACGCAAACGACGGTGCGAGGAACGGCTCGCCGCGCGGAAGAACCAGCCGGTAGCCGAGCATCGTCACCAGCAGCGCGCCCCCCATCACCAGAGCAAGGCTTGGATCCCAATGGCCAGCGACGTCGAAGAAATTGAGAACTTTGGCAGGATTGCCCATCCCCGAAATCAGAATCCCCAACCCGAAAACAACGCCGAACAGGCCTGCAAGAATAATCTGCATGGCTCAACCTCCCAAAACGTGACGGGCGACGAACACGGTGAGTGCCGTCGAGGCCATGAACGTCAACGTCGCCGCTAGCGAGCGGGGCGAAAAGCGAGCTAAACCACACACGCCGTGACCGCTCGTGCAGCCCGATCCGTAGGTCACGCCGATGCCAACAATCACGCCTCCCACAACAAGCGCTGCGGCGGATGCAGACGATTGGAAACCAATCGGTATGGTAGTGAGGGCCCGATAAACAATGGGGGCTGCGATCATCCCGCCAAGGAAGGCCACCCGCCACCCCCAGTCTTTTCTGATACCGGGCGGCAGCAGCCCTCCGATGATGCCGGTCGCGCCTGCAATCTGGCCATGCACCGCCATCAGCAGCACGCAGGCAAGTCCGATCAGAGACCCTCCGAGTAGGGATTGATAGGGGGTAAAATCTGTCATTTGCAGTTCTCCAGCCTTGCGCGTCACAACGAAATCTTCAACGCGATAGTTATACAGATCGCCCCCCAGATTATCATGTTGAGAAAGCTTCGGATAACCTGCCTGTGAACGCTTTCACCTCTGAGACCAAAAGCGTTGCAGAGCCGATTCCCCGGCAGAAGAAAAATCCTCGTCATGACGACTTTCCGATCTCAGTTGTCTAACGGCGAAGATGTTAAATCCAAACAGCGCATTCAGACGAAGCAACGTGCGCAAAACTTGGTCGAATGTCTCGTTGCAACTGGTCAATGCCGCCTCTGTATGTGGCTCAGTGAAGCACCAATTCGGCACCGTCCATCGAGACCGAAGGTTGCCGCTTAACGGCAAAAGCAATGCGTGCATGTGACTTATACCAACGCGCATAAGTTCTGACTTATTCGCGTTGGTATCCGCGCGTGGGGTTGGTGGGGCGGCCACGCGCAAACAAAGGAGAATACCGTTGCGCAGCCGACGAACCATAGAGCCAGAACTTCTGCGCGACGGTATTAGTCACCAAGCGAGGGCCAATCCCTCCGCAGCCTTCCAGCGCCCGTGAAGTCCGCTACACGCACCCGACGGGCCGCGAGCCAAGCGACCTGCGCACGCCCGCGCCACGCCGGAGCGTGATCAGCGCGTAAGTGCCTAGTAGGCCGCACACGCAGTTAGCAATAAAGTTCTACTGCCTGCCATTCGATGCGGTGGGATTGACGCTACTAGTCAACATCTGGGACAGTGATCGGCAGATACTGTTTCCATCTGACGCAATTTAGCCACTCTCGCAACAGTCCTGCCGATCCTGTCGCCCTACGAACACGACGCGTTCCGATTAAGAGCCGACGCAGTACACGGCTAGAGCACGTTCCGATCCTACGGAATCGGAACGTGCTCTAGGTTCTTGTTTTGTCGCATTTTCTACGCCGAACCGGTATCCACTTCGGTCGGAAAATGCTCTAGCTCCCACCCGCCACCAGCATCGCAAACACCACCTCTCGCTCCGCCGCCGCACGCTTGCCCTTGCCACCGTTAGCCAGCGCGAATTGCCCAATCAGGGCATGATAGGCAAACCGCGCCCGCGCCCGTGCCTCCGCCCGCCCAAAACCCAAACCCGCAAACAAACTCTCCAGATACCCAGTCCGCAAGCCGTCGATCTCCTCCTGCGCCAGCCTCGCCTGACCGTCGTTGGCCGCCCAAGCCCGCACCTGCCTGTCGAGCCGCCCATCTGATAAAAACACAATCGTCATCAGCGCATGCATCCGCGCCCGCGCATCCCCGCCCTTGGCCTCGACCTGCGTGATAATGTCCGCCGTCGCCCGGGCCTTCCAAGCCTCCAGCACTGCTGTCAACAGCGCCTGCCGATCCGCAAAATGCCAATAAAAGCTGCCTTTGGTCACGCCCAGCGCACCCGCCAGCCGCTCCACGCGCACCGCCTCGACTCCGCTATCTGCCAATGCCTTGAGCCCCGCCACCACCCACGCATCACGACCCAGCCGCTTGCTCATCAAATTCCACCCGCGCTCATCTTGACGCAACCATACGCCACCGTATTGACTTCAGCAAACTCCTTCAATAGCCTCCGACCATACGCAACCGTATGCTAGGAGTGAATTGCCATGACCAGCCTGCCACTCGCCACAGCTGCCGCGCTGACGGTATTCATCGGGATCGTCCATTCCTGGCTCGGCGAAGTCAGAATTGTGACCCCGCTCGTCGCTGGTCCAATGCGCGCACCGCTCATGGAGAAAAGCGCATTCGCTCGGGGAGTCGTACGTTTTGCGTGGCACATAACGACCATCGCGTGGTGGGGTTTTGCCGCCATCCTGGCGGGCTTGGCGACCGGCCCGCTCGGAGGCCACGACCGCATCGTCCTGGTCGCCATCGCGGCGACCTTCATCATCTCAGGACTCGTGACCCTCATCTCCAGCCACGGCCGTCACCTCGCCTGGCCGATCTTCCTGGCGATCGGCGGCCTATCAACAATCCCACTTTTCTGAAGTGACGGTCACTTCAACGCCGCAAGAACCTGTAGCCGATGCCCGCCCAAACCATCCCGAACAGTCCTTGCGCGACAAAAATCCCCGCCGCCGCCCGGCCTGGCTCATAGATAAACGGCATCCGCAGCCATGCCGCGAGCCAGATCAACACCATACCGGCAAGCCCCGCCCCAAAGCCGGCAATAATGATCTTGCCTGCCTGATCGCACTGCTTACCCAGCCACAGTCCGAGGCCGATCACGACCGGGTTCAGCGCCGCAATCGTCACAAGTTTGGCGAGATCGACGTTGGCTTGAAAATCAGGCTGGATAGCCATGCTCAGCCCCGGCCTTTGCGATCATCGCCGTCGGGTTCGTCCTCGGTCTTGGCGCGCAACTTTTCCTCTTCGTATTGTACAAACCAGCCGATCATATTGCGCCACTGCGACCCGACCATTTCGACCATTTCCGGCGGCAACCCGCGCGCCTGGGCCTGCGCCCGAACCTTGTCGATCACCTGCTGAATGCGCCACGGCACCACCGCACCTTCAGTGCCTGCCGCCTGCTTGATCTGCCAAGCGCGATCGACATAGCCAAACCGGTCCGCGATCAAATCCACGAGCTGCGCATCGATGCGATCGATCTGTGCGCGAACTTGCCCCATGTCGGCGCATTCCCAAGGCTTCTTCGGATCCATGATCTGTCCAGTTCGCGGTTTTCATACTGAGATGTGGGCCTTACCCTCTCGCCGCCGCCCTGACAAGCGCAAGGGCCTACAGCCGCCCCTTGGTCTTCCTGACCGCGGCAGCAGCGCCACCACATTCAGGCGGGACGTCCGCAGCCTTCCCGTCAGCTTTCAGCACCTGCCACTTCTCACAAATCTTGGCCTGTTCACTAGGCGTTGGCGCACCGTCCACCTTCATCAACCGCGTCGTCATCTGCGCGTACATCGTGGGCCGCTGCTGCTTGAACCGCTCGATTTCCGGCAACGGCCAGTCGGTAATCTCGACGTCCAGCCTCACGTTGCGCCCAAACAGCGACCGGTCCACGCGCGACGCGCCAAAATGGAAATACCCCACATTGACGATCTCACCGGCTGCCACCGCAAAATGCGCATAGCTCGTCCCCATCAACTGCCCGCCCGCCGGATCTGAGACGAACGTCTGCTGGCTGTTTTCACCCACGCACGAATACCCGATGATATGATGCTCGCCCGGCTCAAGCTCGATTTCCGCGACCTGCGAGGCCGTCACCGACCGCAGGTTCGCGACCATAATCACCTGTCCGCGTTTGTAGCCATCACCCGCCCGCGTCCCCAGCAAAACCCGCGTATGCAGGCATGTCGGCGACGCCGACCCCACCCGGATCAACGCCACGCCTTTCTGCGAACTCGCAAGCTTGGCGGGCGTCACACCGTCATCGACCCGCGACGTCTGTGCACATCCCGCAACCGCCACTCCGGCCAGCACCAAAACCCAACGCAACCGCACGCCATCCCCCTCGGATCACACGCGATCAGTGAACCCCACTTCTGCAGCGCATGCAAGGCAACCTGTAGCCGACTCTATCTTTGCCCGTCATGAACATACGCCGACATCGCCAGCCCCAGCGCCACCATCATCCCAAGCATCGCCGTCCCGCCATACGAGATTAGCGGCAACGGCACCCCGACCACTGGAACCAGCCCAGTCACCATGCCGACGTTAATCACCACGTAGATCGACACCGACAAAGCCGCCCCGGCGATGACCAGCCGGGAAAAGACCTGCCGACTCGAAAACGCCATCACGAACAGCGCCCCGATCAACGCTGCAAACAGCCCAAGCACAACGCACGCCCCGGTAAAACCCCACTCCTCACCGATCATCGCAAAGATGAAGTCCGTCATTTTTTCCGGCACGAAATCGAGCTGGTTTTGCGTCCCCTTGAGATAGCCCTGACCGGTCAACCCGCCCGCCCCCAAAGCAATTTTCGCCTGCGTGATGTGATACCCAGCCCCCAATGGATCCGATGCTGGATCAAGAAAAATCTCGATCCGTTTGCGCTGATAATCATGCAAATGCGTCGCGACCCTCGGCAGCACCGCCAGGACACCCACAAAACCAGCCGCAAAATACCGAACGGAAACGCCGGCCAGAAACATTATCCCGAGCCCGAGCCCGGCAAACAACATCGCCGTCCCCAAATCCGGTTGCTTCAACGTCAGCACAATCGGCACCGCCATCAACAAGAGCGGCACACCCACCCACCCCGCGCGCGACACCGACCCCGCTGGCAAGGCCGAGTAAAACCGCGCCAGCACCAGCACCAGGGCAACCTTCATGAACTCCGACGGCTGAATCGTAAGCCCGCCGACCGACAACCACCGCTTGGCCCCCATCGCCTCAGATCCCGCGAGTGGTACCGCCGCCAGCAAGCAAAGCGCGACGAGATACACCGGCACGGCCGCGTGCATCCAAAATCGCACAGGCACCAGCGCACACACCAGCAACACCACGAGGCCCGCGCCGCACCGCACTGCATGCCTTTGCGCCCACGGCTCAAACGACCCGCCAGCCACCGAATACAGCGTCGCCACACCGATCCCAGCCAACGCCAGCACCAGCAAAATCACGAGCCAACTGACCCGCGAGGCTTTCTGCAAAATCGATAGCGCACGGTGGGTTTCAAACATGGATGCTCACCTCACGTCGGCCCGTTTGCCAGCATCCGCCCCATCCCCAATTAGTGGCGAACCCGTCCGTGCCACCGGGTGATCGCGCTCAACGAGCATCGCCACCACATCACGCACCAGCGGCCCGGCCATCGCGCCCCCGCCGCCTGCATGTTCAAGCACCACAGCCACCGCGTAGCGCGGCTTGCCGGCTGGAAAATACGCCACCATCAAAGCATGATCTCGCTGCTTTACGTCCAGCACCACCGTCCGGTCGCGATCAGCCGAAGCCCGGCTCACCTGCGATGTCCCCGTCTTTCCGGCCACCACTGTCACCCCATCGTCGATATCCGCCGCCTGCCCCGTTCCGCCCGGCTCGTTCACGACCGCCACCATCGCGCGGCGCACCGCATCCAGCGCGACACCCGAGATTGCCAGCGGCGGAAACTGCGGATCGGGATCGCCCGCGAGCCGCGCGACCAACGTGGGGGTCACGGCCTTGCCCGTCGCAATCCGCGCCGTCATCACCGCGAGCTGCAGCGGCGTTGCGAGCACATACCCCTGCCCGATTCCTGCCAACACCGTCTCGCCAATCAGCCACCCTGTCTTGCTCCGGTTGCGCTTCCACCCCGGCGTCGGAATGAGCCCCGCCTTCTGCTGGCTGATCCCCGCATCATACGTCTGCCCAAGCCCAAGTTCACGCGCCTTGGCCGCGATTGCCTCCATCCCGACCCGCCGCGCAACTTCGTAGAAATAACAGTCGCAGCTCTCCCGTAGCGCCTTATGCAGATCGCTCGCAATGTGCCCCTTGCGGTTCCAGCACCGGAACATATGCCCCGCATAGGTGACATCGCCCCAGCACTCGATCTTCTCCTTGACCGTCAGCAAACCGGCATCGAGGCCCGCCAACGCCGTCACCATCTTGAACGTCGAACCCGGCGGATACTGCCCGGCAATGGCCCGGTTGAGCAGCGGCTTGTCCTTATTCGCCGACACCGCTTGCCACGCAGCCTTCGATTGCGCGCCAGCCAACTGCCCCGCATCGAACGTCGGCGTCGACGCCATGACACGAACGTCGCCGGTTACACATTCAAGCACCACGCACGCCCCAGGACGTCCATCCCGCGCCAGCCGCTCCATCACATGCGCCTGCAGCGCCGTCTCAACGCTCACGCGCACATCCCGCCCTGCCAGCGGCGCCGTCTCGCTCACCCGCCGCACGAACCGGCTGCGTGCATCGACCTCGATCTGGGCCTGACCGCCGGCTCCACGCAGCTCTGCCTCCATACCTGCCTCAACGCCGGCCTTGCCAACCCGCGCATCCGCCAGCCGCAGAATCGGATCGTCATCCAACGCGCGCTTATCGACCGCGCCGACGTAGCCGACGATGTGCGCCATCGCCTGCGCGTCGCGCTCGCGCGCCACATACGACCGCGCCCAAACCGTCTCGGCCCTGACGCCAGGCAAGTCGGAAGCTCGCAACTGCAGGGCCGCCACCTGCTCGAACGACACGCCGTCTGTCACCAGCAACGGAATATGCCGCGCCTGACCGCGTGCCTTGACGAACAGCCGCTCCTGATCCTCTTTCGATAACCCGACCAGCGGCGCCAGCCGCGCCAGCAAAGGCCGCAACTCGCGCAAATCGCCGCCCCGCTCGGGTATCACCAAAATCCGGAAAATCTCCCGGTTGGCCGCGAGCACATTTCCCGCTGCATCAAGAATCCGTCCACGCTGCGGCGCGATCGGAATGATCCGCGTGCGGTTATCAAGGGCTTGAGCGGCAATCTCGGCTGCCTCCAAGACCTGCAACTGATAGAGCCGCGACCCCAGCGCACCGAATGCCGCCGCATGCGCCAGACCGATCAGCAGCCCGCGCCGCGTGAACAGCGCTTGTGCCTCCCGCTCCTCCCGCTCGCCGTCGCGAATGACCAATCCCCCGCCCCGCACCGTCGAACGCGATAAGCGCGCGATCCCAACGGTCGAACGCGGCAGCAATCTGGAAATCATGACCGCCCCTCCCGGTCAAACATCGGTGGTTCGCCCGCTCCACCCGTTGCAATCCGCAGCAAGGCTGCCAGCGCGGGATACCCCGCAAGCGCCAGCCCAACCGCGCTCGCCACATCGGCAACCGGCGGCCATTCGGCCCCAAACAGCGCCATCGAAACCAACAGGAGCAAGCTCGCCAAACCCAAGCACGCAACCAGCATCGCCAAGCGATGAACGAACCCCACCTTTGCAAATTCCGCGACTGTGGCCGCCAGCAGCGCCACCGCCACATAAATGAGCGCCCAAACCCCAACCGGCCCAGACGACACCGCGTCGAGCACCAGCCCCGCCGCAAATACGAGCACAAACGGCAGTCCGGCGGCACCGGCAACGGCCCAATGGAAAATCACCAGCACTGGAACCAGAGCGGCCACCGCAAACCCGCCCTGTACCCCCGGTGCCGCCGCAACCAGCACCGCCAACGCCAGCGACACCCCCGGCCACACGACGCGCCACGAAGCCGAAAGTCCCCGCGTCATCATCGGACTGGCCGGCAACCCTGTCATTTGACGACCGCCTTCAGTCGCGATCCAGCAGACTCCCGCTCGGCCTTCCGGTTCTGGGCTTCACCCGCATCCGACGCTGGCACCTCGACCTGCAACACACTGATCGCAAACGGCGCATCGTCCGCCGCCGTCAATGCGACCCGCCATCCGGCCCCCTCGGCCGCCACGACGCCAACCGCCAACCCGCGCGGAAACACCCCGCCCAGCCCTGAGGTCGTCACCACATCTCCCGCCAAAACCGGCACATCGCCTGCTACAAACTCAAGCCGCGGCGACCCCGTTCCCGTTCCGGTCAGTAACCCCCGCGCCTGTTGCTTGCCGATAAAAACCGGCACCCGGCTCAAACGGTCGCTGAGCAGCCGCACGGTCGCCGTTTCCTCGCCCGCCAGGATCACGCGCCCCAGCAGCCCCTCGCCGCCAACAACTGGAAAACCATCCCGCACACCTTGATTGCGCCCCGCATCGATCAGCAGTGTGCGCGCTAACGCCGAGGGCGAAGCAGCCATCACCCGCGCCGAAAGTCGTGCCACGTTTACAGCCCCGGCAAACCGCGTCAGGCGCTTCAAATCGGCGTTTTCCCGTTCAAGCTCCAGCGCCCGCGCCGACAGCACCGTCAGCCGTGCATTTTCCGCCCGCAACCCATCGACTTCGCCCAAATGAGTGAACGCTGCCACCGTCTTCGAAACAACCCGATTGACTGGCTCCATGAGTGACGACACCGCCCAAACCACCGGCGCAACTGCACCCGCCACCGGTCCGCGAACCGCATCAAAAAATCGCGGCTCAATCCAGCTCACGCCCAGCAGCCCTGCCGCCATTGCGATCAACGCCCACGCAACCAAATGTGCTCCGCCGCGCACCCGCACACCCGGCCCGCCGCGCGCACTGAAGATCCGGTTGTTTCCAAACAAGGCCATTGAACGCTACCCAACCTCGCCCGCATATCCACAACGAAACCTAAGCCTTGATCAGCAGGTGTTCCCGCGCTTGCAGCTCCTGCAGCACCCGCGCCGACCCGCGCACCACGCAATGCATCGGCGTATCTGGAATGACGAAGCGCACACCGACCCGCCGCTCCAACTCGCAATCGATCTTATCGAGCAGCGCGCCGCCACCCGTAATCATGATCCCGCGCTCGCAAATATCGTTCGACAATTCGGGCGGCAATTCCTCCAGGCACCGCTGCACGAACTCCGCCATCCGCTCGAGTGGCTCGGCCAGCGCCTTAGCGATGTCCTGCGGCGCGAGAATGATCGTCTTAGGCCGCCCCAGCTTGAGGTCACGCCCCATGATATGGATCTCTGCCGCCCGCCCGTTGACTGCGACACTCGCCGTTCCCGCCTCGATCTTGATGCGCTCGGCGTTAGCTTCCCCGATCAGCAGCTGATGTTCTTTGCGCACATACCGGATGATCGCCTCGTCCATCGCGTTGCCTGCGACCTTCAGTGATCGTGCCATGACGACCCCGCCGAGCGATAGCACCGCAATATCGGCCGTCCCCCCGCCGATATCGAGTACCATCGAACCGGTCGCCTCATCGACCGGCAAGCCAGCTCCAATTGCTGCCGCCACCGGTTCCTCGATCAAAAACACCTGCCGCGCCCCTGCCGACAGCGCCGTCTCATAGACCGCCCGCCGCTCCACGGGCGTCGCGCCCGCCGGCACGCTGATCAGAATGCGCGGACGCCTAAACCCGGTCGACGATTTTGCCCGGCGGATGAATTGGCGCAACATTTCCTCGGTCGCCATGAAATCCGCTATCACGCCCTCGCGCAGCGGCCGGATCGTTTCGATCCCCTCGGGCGTCCGCCCCAGCATTTGCTTGGCCTTCGCGCCGACCGCCAGCATCTCGCGCACGCCGCGCTTATTCTGCAACGCGACGACCGATGGCTCGTTGATGATGACCCCGCGCCCGACCACGTGAACCAGCGTATTCGCCGTTCCAAGGTCAATCGCGATATCATCCGAAAAGACGCTTGCCACGCCAAGATACATCGAACTCAAACTCTCTTAACGCACGCAGGCCGGTAATATCGCGGCACGTAAGCCAGGCGATTCATTCCCCTCGCAGAGCAAATCCCGTGCCGCCGGTATCTTAAAAAAGGCGCGCAAATCCGCTCTGGAGCAGGTCCGCATCATAGCAGCTATCCGCTTGATCGCACGCGCTCATTTCCTCGCCCGGCAACGCAAAAGTGTTTCCAAGCGCGTCTCCCAACAAGCGCGTGTCCCAATCTGGGTCAGTCTTTTCCGCTTAAGCCGAAAACAGGAAGGGGCTGGGGAACTCGCTTGCCTTCAGCGAAGGCCGCGGGCTCCCCCAAACCGGTGTGGATCGTGACCCACGCGCGCAGCGCCCGACCTCAAACCCCGTGCTGCGCCTGGGCCAACTTCTGCCGCTTAACCATCAGCTTGTTGAGCGCCGCCACGTAGGCCCGCGCCGACGACACCATCGTATCGGTATCGGCCCCGCGCCCGGTCACGACCCGCCCGTTTTCGCTCAACCGCACCGACACCTCGGCCTGCGCGTCCGTGCCCTCGGTCACTGCGTGCACCTGATACAATTCCAGCGTTGCGTCATGCGGCACCAGCATGCGGATCGCATTGAAAGTTGCATCCACAGGACCGTTCCCCGTCGACTGAACCGTCGAGGCCTTGCCGTCGATTTCCATCGTCAGCGTCGCCGACTGCGGACCCATCGTCCCGGCGATCACCTGCAGCCCGGTCACCTTCATGCGGTCGCCGGTATGCGCCAAGCCTTCATCGACCAGCGCTTCGATGTCCTCGTCGTAGACATGCTTCTTGCGGTCGGCCAGCGCCTTGAACCGCGTGAACGCGTCCTCGATCACATTCTCGCCCGGCTCATACCCCAGTTCCTTGAGCTTCGCCCGGAACGCCGCGCGCCCCGAATGCTTGCCCATCACCAGCGAGCTTTTCGCCACGCCCACCGACTCCGGCGTCATGATCTCGTACGTCTCGGTGTTCTTCAACACGCCGTCCTGATGAATACCGCTTTCATGCGCGAACGCATTCCGCCCGACGATGGCTTTGTTGTACTGCACCGGGAAGTTGGTCACCGCCGACACGAGCTTGGACGCCTGCATCAGCATCGGCGTCTTGATCCCCGTGTGGAACGGCATGATATCGCCGCGCGTCTTGATCGCCATCACCACTTCTTCGAGGGCCGCATTGCCTGCCCGCTCACCCAATCCATTGATGGTGCATTCGATTTGCCGCGCACCGGCCCGCACGCCCGCCAGCGAATTGGCAACCGCCAGCCCCAGATCGTCGTGGCAGTGCGTCGAGATCACGACCTTGTCCATCCCCGGCACGCGCGTCAGCAACATACGGATCAGATCGTAGTACTCCTCCGGGGTCGCATACCCAACCGTATCGGGAATGTTGATCGTCGTCGCCCCAGCCCTGATCGCGGCTTCCACCACCCGGCACAAATAATCATGCTCGGTCCGCGTCGCATCCATCGCCGACCACTCGACGTCGTCCGTCAGGTTGCGCGCCCGCGTCACCGACGCCACGACCCGCTCGAATACCTGCTCCTCGTTGAGGTTCAGCTGAAACTTGCGGTGCAGCGGCGACGTGCCGATGAACGTATGGATTCGCCCCCGCTTGGCATGACGGATCGCATCCCCCGCGCGGTCGATATCACCAAAGCTCGCCCGCGCTAGTCCGCAAACGATGGATGTCTTACACAGCTTGGCGATCTCGCTCACCGCCTCGAAGTCGCCGTCCGACGCAATCGGAAACCCCGCCTCGATGACATCGACACCCATCTCGTCGAGAATTTCCGCAACCTGCAGCTTCTCCTCAAACGTCATCGTCGCGCCCGGACACTGCTCGCCATCGCGCAGCGTCGTATCAAAAATGATAACCCGGTCTTTTTCGGTTTTGGCCGGCACGTTCTTAACAGTCTCAGTCATGGAACCTGTTCCTAGATGGCAGTCCGTCCCTCCCTTCTCCCCCTGGGGAGAAGGTGCCCGAAGGGCGGATGAGGGGTACTCATCGCGTGACGGACAATTGGAATTTCAATCTGATCTTAAACCAACATCCCCTGAGTGCCCAGCGCGGTTGCCCGCCCCGTGAGGTTCTCAGGGGTTGGTAAGGAGGAGCCCGCCCAAAATGCGAGCATGGTCAGCGCCGCTCAAAGCGCGGTTGTGCTGCTCGCGCGAAACGCGCGCACGCGATCCGACGGCCCTTGCCGACGCAGCGGCGCGCCCAGCAGGAACCTCACAAACTCCAGCATTGATCCCACAAATCCGGGTCAAAGGTCACGTCCATCCAACAACAGTGGCCCCTTTCTACCCCACATCGCGCAGCTTGACAATTGACCCAAACGCAATCGCCCACCCCGCCCGATAATCCTTGGGCGCGATGGGCGATACTTGCAGCGCTTCCAACAAACGATTGCCTTAAAACGGCACCTCGTACTCAAGCCGCGTCCGCACCGTCCGCTGTTCCGTGGCATCCGTCATGCCAAACAGATACCCGGCCTCGTACTTGATCTTGCCCCGTCCGCCAACTTGGCCAAG
>JANOVN010000277.1:0-1814 GCA_031417455.1 Hyphomicrobiaceae bacterium
ACCGAACGCACCGCCAGCGCGCCGCCTCTATCTAACCGCGACCTGCTGACCAAACTCCGCGACCCGCGTAACTTCCAGCTCACGCCGATCAACCAGCGCCGCTGGGAAAACTTCAAAGCCAACAAACGCGGCTATTGGAGCCTCGTCGTCTTTCTGACGTTGTTCGTCCTGTCCCTGCTCGCCCCCATCCTCGCCAACGATAAGCCGATCCTCGTGCGCTACAAGGGCGAGACCCTGTTTCCGATGATGGTCAATTACCCCGAGTCCAAGTTCGGCGGATTCCTCGCCGTCACCGACTACAAAGACCCCCAGAACATCGGCGAAATCGAAGCCAACGGCTGGATGCTCTGGCCCCCGATCCGCTATTCCTACAACACCATCAACAAGGACTACCCGCGCCGCAAGGCGACCGACGGCGTCACCTGCCTTGGCTATCCAGCCCCCCCGCCGTGGTCCTCGTCAGCGCCACTGTGCGAAGCCCCGCCCGATCAGCTTGCCCGCTTTAGCGCGCTCGGCAACCGCAATTGGCTCGGCCTCGACGACCAAGGCCGCGATATCGTCGCCCGCATCATCTACGGTTTCCGGATTTCCGTGCTGTTTGGCTTGATCCTGACCATTATCGCCTCCACTATCGGCATCATGACCGGCGCGATGCAAGGCTACTTCGGCGGCCTCGTCGACCTCGTGATGCAGCGCTTCATCGAAATTTGGACCTCGATCCCGACCCTGTTCGTGTTGCTCATCATCTCTTCAATATTGGTCCCCGGTTTCTGGACCCTGCTCTGCATCCTCTTGCTGTTCGACTGGGTCGGCCTCGTAAGTGTCGTCCGCGCCGAGTTCCTGCGTGGCCGCAACCTTGAATACGTCCGCGCCGCTCGTGCGTTGGGGCTGGCCGACCGTCAGATCATGTTCAAGCACCTTTTGCCCAACGCCATGGTCGCCACCATCACCTATCTGCCGTTCCAGTTCTCCGGCGCCATCGGCTCGCTGACCGCTCTCGACTTCCTAGGGCTCGGCCTTCCCCCCGGCTCGCCGTCGCTCGGCGAACTGCTGCTTCAAGGCAAAAAGCACCTCGAAGCCCCTTGGCTCGGCATCTCCGGCTTCCTTGCGATTGCAATCACGCTGTCGCTTCTGATCTTCATCGGCGAGGCCGTCCGCGACGCCCTCGACCCGCGCAAGACTTACCGGTAAGGCCCATGGCGAGATACAAAGTGCCCACCAAACCACCGGCCAGATCCGTCCCCGTTTCCGCCGCAAAGCCGGTCGAAAAGCCCGTCCCAGCCGGCGCGCGCCTGCTCGAGGTCAGACATCTGTCGGTCGATTTCCGCTCGGGTAAAACCGAAAGCCACGCCGTTACCAACGTCTCGTTTGAGATTGCCAAAGGCGAAACCGTCGCCCTCGTCGGCGAGAGCGGCTCGGGCAAAACTGTCTGCGCGCTCTCGGTCCTGCGCCTCTTGACTTCAGCTGCCAGCCACCCGTCCGGCGAAATCATCTTCGACGGCCAGGACCTGCTGAAGCTCACCGAAAACGACATGCGCTCCATCCGGGGCCGCCGCATTGGCATCATCTTCCAAGAGCCTATGACCTCGTTGAACCCCCTTCAAACCATCGAAGCCCAGGTCGGCGAAGTCCTCAAAATCCATCGTGGCCTCGACGACGCCGCAACCCGCATCCGCGTCATCGAACTCCTAACCAAGGTCGGCATCCGCGACCCCGAGCAGCTCCTGTCCGCATTCCCTCATGAACTGTCCGGCGGCCAGCGCCAGCGCATCATGATCGCCATCGCGCTCGCCAACGAACCCGACCTCCTGATC
>JANOVN010000278.1:0-4011 GCA_031417455.1 Hyphomicrobiaceae bacterium
TGAGGGATTTGACGCCGGTTTGGGCGATGTACTTGGCTTCGAGGGCTGCCATCACCTGGCGGCTATCGTCGCGGAGCGTTCGGGCTTCGTCGAGGTCGGCGCGGGCACCTAAGCGCACGAAACCGCCGTCGCGGCGCAGGTGGGGAAGCTCTTCGACGAGGCAGGCGTTGAGGGTTTCGCTCAAGTTGAGCGGCACGCCGGTCAAGGCTGTCAGGATGGCGGTGAGGTCGTCGGGGAGGCCCATAGGCTGGGCGCGGTCGGCGAGGGTTTGGGCGCAGGCAATGGCGGCTTTAAGGCCGTCGCGGATGCAACCCAAGTCACGGGGGCCACCGCGTCCGAAGGCTAAGCGAGTGACGCCGCGCGCGATGTCGGGGGCTTGGCGCAGGCTGGTGCGCAGCCAGTCGCGGGTGCGGTCGTCATTGGCAAGGAACGTCACGCAGTCGAGGCGGGCGTTGATGGCGCGGGCATCTGCGAGCGGGGATGCTATGCGGGCGGCGAGTTCGCGGCAGCCAGCACCTGTGACGGTGCGGTCGATGGCGCCGAGCAGGCTGTTGGCGCGTTCACCCGACGCGGTGCGGACGAGTTCGAGGCTCGAACGGGTCGCGGCGTCGATGACGAGGATCGCGCCGCTACCTGTCATTTTAGGCGGACGGACGACGGGCGCGCGGCCGATCTGGGTGAGGTCGACGTATTTGAGCAGAGCGCCGATGGCTGAAAGTTGAGCGCGGGAGAAGGTGCCGATACCGGCGAGGTCTGCGACGCCGAGGCGGGCTTTCAGCAGGTGTTCGCCCGACGCGCTGTCGAAGGATGCGGATGGGGCGGGGGTGGCTGCGGCCCCGGCGAGTTCGATCCAGCGGCGGAGGGCTTTGTCGCCGAAGGCGCCGTCGGCCAGAATGATTTCGCTGGGGGAGAGGCGGATCAGTTCGCCGGGAAGGTCGGCGCTGCTGAGTTCGCCGACTTCGAATTCGCCGGTTGAAATGTCGAGGGAGGCAAGGGCGACGGTTGATTCGGGCGCGGTCGGGTGAGAGGCTGCGGGGGCGACAAAGAGGGCGGTCAGGTAGTTGCGGGCTTTGGTGTCGAGGAGGGCGTCTTCGGTGATGGTGCCCGGCGTTACGATGCGGACAACGTCGCGGCGGACGATGGCTTTCGCGCCGCGTTTGCGCGCCTCGGCTGGGTCTTCCATCTGTTCGCAGACGGCGACGCGGTAGCCGCGTTTGATGAGTTTTTGGAGGTAGTCGTCGGCGCGGTGGATGGGGACGCCGCACATGGGAATATCCTGGCCCAGATGCTTGCCGCGTTTGGTGAGCACGATGCCGAGTGCGGCGGAGGCGATGACGGCGTCTTCGAAGAACAGTTCGTAGAAGTCGCCCATCCGGTACCAGAGGATGCTGTCGGGATTGGCGGTTTTGATTTCGAGGAATTGCGCCATCGAGGGCGTGGCTTCGGCGGGGGGAGACGGCGTGGCGTTGCCGTTGGGGATGGCAGGCGCGTGCTCAGAGCGTGCCAGCGGATCGGCTGCGGGCGCAGGGGGCGTTGAAGTTTGCTTCGGGCGGGACATTGCGTGGCGTTGCTCTTGTTGGTTTGCATCAAGGCAATAGCGCAATGGCTGCTTAACGCAAATGTCAGGGTGCCGGTGAGGTGTTGGAAACACGTGCTTAATTGATAGTTGTCGTGGGTGGCCGCCTTCGCGGCCATGACGAAAAGGGGAGGCGGCGGGGCTTACCCGGTTGAACTTCATACGTGGGAGATGCCTGTACGCAGTGGGATTGCGGGGGGGATGGGGGGTGCGTTATAGTTGGCGGGGAATAAGGGTGGCGGGCAAGGGTGTTGGGTCTGGATGATTGAGTTTGGGTCGGTTTTTTCGGTGGCGGTTTCGTTGTTGACGTCGGGGGACGGGCGGCTGGCGGAGATCGTGCTGCTGTCGCTGCGGGTGTCGCTGTCGGCGGTTGTGATTGGCTGTCTCGTTGGGATTCCGCTGGGGGCGGCGCTAGCGATCGGGCGGTTTCGTGGCAAGGGGATTGTGACGACGCTGCTGAGCGCGATGATGGGGTTACCGCCGGTGGTTGTCGGGCTGATCGTGTATTTGATGCTGTCGCGGGCGGGGCCGCTCGGCGTGTTCGGATTGCTGTATACGCCCACCGCGATGATTATTGCGCAAGCGGTTCTCGTTGTGCCGCTAATCGCGGCGCTGGCGCGGCAGTCGCTCAGCGACCGGCATCTGGAATATGACGAGTGGTTCCGGTCGATGCGGCTGTCGCAGGCGGAGACGATGGCGACGCTGATCTGGGAGGACCGGTATTCGTTGCTGACGGCGGCGCTGGCGGGGTTTGGACGCGCGATTGCGGAAGTGGGCGCGGTCATCATCGTGGGCGGGAATATCGACCGGGTCACGCGGGTGATGACGACGGCTATCGCGCTGGAGACATCCAAAGGGGATTTGGCGCTGGCGCTCGCATTAGGGGCGATTTTGATCGGGATTGCGATTGCGATCAATGCGGCGGTGGCGTTGCTGCGGCGGACGGCGGTGAGTAGCGCGTATGCATGAGAAGCTGTGCGGGTATTCGCCGATTACGGCTGGGTTGTTGCCGCTGGAAGCGCGGCGGATTTGCGTCGTGCGCGCGGGAAAAGCGTTGCTCGATGACGTGTCGTTCGTTGTGAGTGCGGGCGGGCCGACGGTCATCATGGGGGCGAACGGGGCGGGCAAGAGTTTGCTCATGCGGGTGCTGCATGGGCTGGTTCAACCAACGTCTGGGAGCGTCATCTGGGGGGCTGGGCTCGATGCCGATGTGGCGGGGCGGCGGTCGGCGCTGGTGTTTCAGCGACCGACGCTGTTGCGGCGGTCGGTGCTTGCCAACATCGAATTTGTGCTGTCGCATCATCCAGGCGCTGCACGGCGGCAGACGGCGCAAGTGGTGTTGGAGCAGGCAGGGTTAGCCGAGCTTGCTGCGAGCCCGGCGCGGACGTTGTCGGGGGGAGAGCAGCAGCGGCTTGCGATGGCGCGGGCGCTGGCGTCGTTTCCTGAAGTGCTGTTTCTCGATGAGCCGACGGCCAGCCTTGATCCGGCATCGACGCTGGCCGTTGAGCGGATGATTGCGACGGCGGTCGAGGGCGGAACGAAGGTGGTGCTGGTGACGCACGACATCGGACAATCGCGCAGGCTCGCGTCCGAGGTCGTGTTCATGGCGAACGGGCGGGTGTCGGAGGCCAGTATGGCGGCGGCGTTCTTTGCGGGGCCTACTTCGGCGGCGGGGCGGGCGTATCTGGATGGGGAGTTGTTCTTGTAACGGGATTTATTCAGTTAGTTGAAACGGCGTGAGCGCATTGTGTCCGGCGGTGTGCGTGAATGTCGCAGGCTGGCACCCATATCAGGGAAAGGCGGAAACATCCGCTGTTAGATATGGAGCGTGAAATGACAAGTCCTTTCAATAAGTTCGTCACGACTGTTGCGGTTGGTGCGGCGTTGGTTGGGGCATCGGTGCAGGCGTTTGCCGTGACAGCAACCGGCCCGTTGACCACTCCGCCATCGGTGCTGGTGTTTGACCAGAAATTGGTCAGTGGCGGGGTTGAAGTGAAGTATGCGAACATCCCCTCAAAGGGGTATGTCGCCGTGCTCGGCAGCGATTCCAATGGCATGCCGACCGGGACGCCGCTTGGCGCGCAGCCAATAAACGCAGGCGATCATCGCGATATCAAGGTGGCGTTGAATGGGCAGCCGAAGGCTGGCGATAAACTCTGGGTATCGCTTTATTTCGATACCGATGGGCAGGCGGGTTTTGACGCTAAGGCCGACAAGCCAGTGTGGCCCGACGGCGTGCCAACCATGAACACGTTTATTGTCCGATAGGGCGTTGGGGACCAAACGGATTGGGAAATGGCCGCAGGTTTGCGGCCATTTCCTTTTTTCCAGATCACGGCCATTTCACTTCGGGGGGCATGGAGGAGAGGATGGCGTCGACGTTGCCGCCGGTTTTCAGGCCGAAGGTGGTGCCGCGGTCGTAGAGCAGATTGAAT
>JANOVN010000279.1:0-1887 GCA_031417455.1 Hyphomicrobiaceae bacterium
CCGACCTCGACGAAGCCCGAACGCTCCGCGACGACAGCCGCCAGGTTATGGCAGCCCTTGAAACCAAATACATCGCCCAAACCGGCGTCAAATCCCTCAAGATCCGCCACAACAACATCCTCGGCTTCTACATCGAGGTTACCGCCCTCAACGCAGGCCCGCTCCAGGCCGCGCCCCATAACGAAACCTTCCGCCACCGCCAGTCCATGGCCAACGCCATGCGCTTCTCGACCACTGAGCTGATCGGCATCGAAGGCCGCATCGCCGCCGCCGCCGATCGCGCGCTTGGTCTCGAACAGGAAGTCTTCAACGAACTCGCAACGCGCATCGCCAAGCAGGAACGCGCCCTCCTCGAATTGGCCCGCGCCCTCGCCGAACTCGACTGCATCGCCTCGCTCGCCGAAGTCGCCCGCGAGCAGGCCTACGTCCGCCCCACCATCGACAATTCCGCCGCCTTCGCCATCCACGGCGGCCGCCACCCCGTCGTCGAGCAAGCCCTCGATGCCTCCAAATCCGGCGCGTTCATCGAAAACGATTGCATCCTCGGCCGCCCCCCCGCCTCCAGTCTCAGCCCCGGCATGGACGAAGGCGAAACAGGCAACAGCAGCGCTACGAATCCAGACGCCCGCATCTGGCTCGTCACCGGCCCCAACATGGCCGGCAAATCGACCTTCCTGCGCCAGAACGCCCTCATCGCCCTGATGGCCCAGATCGGCAGTTACGTCCCCGCCCGCGCAGCCCACATCGGCACCGTCGACCGCCTGTTCTCCCGCGTCGGCGCGTCCGACGACCTAGCCCGAGGCCGCTCCACCTTCATGGTCGAGATGGTCGAAACCGCCGCCATCCTCAATCAGGCGACCGAACGCTCCCTCGTCGTGCTCGACGAAATCGGCCGCGGCACCGCGACCTTCGACGGCCTCTCCATCGCCTGGGCCACCGTCGAATTCCACCACGACCGTTCGAAGAGCCGCGCCCATTTTGCCACCCACTACCACGAACTGACCGCCCTCGCCGGCCGCCTCACCGGCGTCGCCAACGTCACCATGGACGTGAAGGACTGGCAGGACGAAATCGTCTTCCTCCACAAGGTCAAACCCGGCGCTGCAGAGGCAAGCTACGGCATCCAGGTCGCCAAACTCGCCGGCCTCCCCAAGCCCGTCATCGACCGCGCTCGCGAAGTCCTGACGCTCCTCGAAAAGAACGACCGCAAACGCGGCGCATCCCCCGCCTCCCTAGACGACCTCCCCCTTTTCGCCGCCGCCCGCCCCAAAGGCCAAACCGACGGCCCATCCAAACCCTCTGCAGCCGACTTAGCCCTCGCCGCCCTCAACCCCGACGACCTAACCCCCAAAGCCGCCCTCGACACCCTCTACAAACTAAAAGCGCTCGCCACGAAAAAAGTCTAGCGACCACAGGCAGTTGTTAACAATCCGCTCACGGTATGTCGTTAGAATTTGCCAGATCGAACTCATGCCTCTTAAATGATCGTCGATGACCAAAATGCGAACCACAGCCGCCGGTACCATCGAGATCAAACGCTCCTGGCTCGCACATATTGGCATTCTCGCCTTTTGCGCATTTGGGTTCGTCTCTTTCCTGATCCACTTCCTCTTGTGGTTTGACCAAAAAAGTAACCCAGGGTGGGGAGCGCTCATCTTTTATGGTGTCGCAGTGCTGTGTATGAGCGGGTGCATATGGGTAATATTCGTTCAACTCTTGTCAATCAACGAACCCGCTCTGATGTTGACCCGCGAAGGCTTCGAGGATCGCCGGATGAAACGGCCACTCATTCCTTGGTCAGCCATCGTCAGCATATCGCTATGGTGGTCGAACTCCGGACGAAGCCAGCGGCTCGTCATCGATGTCAACGAATCATATCTTCGCCAC
>JANOVN010000280.1:0-4974 GCA_031417455.1 Hyphomicrobiaceae bacterium
AGTCATTGCGTTGGCGGAGGGGGTGGGATTTGAACCCACGGTGAGTTGCCCCACGCCGGTTTTCAAGACCGGTGCCTTAAACCACTCGGCCACCCCTCCGTATCGCGCAGACCCCAGCCTATACCTCTCCAGGCGCTGTCCAACAAGGCCAACGTGACCGCTGAGCAAAATCCATGCTGCGCTTAACGCAATCCTAACGCACCGTTGCCATTCTTCAGGCCTGCTTGCGGCGCATTGGCCGCGTAGGCAGCCGGTTTGCCCGGGGAGGATGGCCCCACGTCGGCTGGAGTCGGTGTGAGTTGGGGTGTGAGTATGAGTAAACGAATTCGGGCGGAGCTTGGGCTCACCCCTGCGCATGCGGGCCTTAGCACTAGGACTCATTTGAGTGTGATGCGTGGTGGCTTTGCGATAGCTGCAGCGGCGTTCCCGGTTTTCGTGGGTGGCTGTTCCAGCAGCCGCGACAGCAGTATGCCCAGTGTCGGCATGCGCCAATCCCAGCTGGCGCCTAAAATCGCATATGGCACCCGTGCCGTTTCAGGTCCAGACGTCCCAAGGGGCGGTGGCGGATACAAGCTGGGGTCGCCCTACCGCATCGGCAACGTCTGGTATGTGCCCCACGAAGACCCCAATTATGATCGGACCGGTACCGGCTCCTGGTACGGCGCGGATTTTCATGGCCGCAAGACCGCCAATGGCGAAATCTACAACATGAACGCGCTTACGGCGGCGCATCCGACGCTACCAATCCCCAGCTATGTAACTGTAACTAACCTGGCAAACAACCGCACGATCCTTGTGCGCGTCAATGATCGCGGACCCTATGTCGGCGGACGCGTCATCGATCTGTCCAAGTCCGCTGCTCAGGCGCTGGGTTATGAAACGATGGGGACCGCAAATGTCCGGGTACGCTACGCCGGTCGTGCGCCTCTCAATGGTGACGACAGCCGGGAACGCAGCTATCTCAATTCGCAGCCGTGGCGGCAGAACGCCATTGCAGCCACCGGCCAGCCTCCGCCCGTCTGGCACCCGACAATGCCCACCCGGCAGGCCTACGCTGCTCCAGCTCATGAACAACCCCGCCCTGCTCCCGCTCCTGATGGCTGGACACCCGATAGCTACCGGCGTGGATTGACCCAGCCCAAAGCGGCACCCGTCAAGGACGGAGCATCGTCTTGGTCGCGTGGTTGGGGGCTGGGTGGTCAATAACGCACCATCCCTCAGGGTTGACGTTGACAGCACCCTTCCCTTGCCTAGATATGCATGGCAGCCGAAGTGAGATCGAACCGGGCCATGATGAGAGTAGCCTCAAAGCCGTCCATTGCGCTCGCAGTGAGCTGTGTATGCCTGGGGCTGAGCTTAGGCATGGCATCCCTGGATGGCGCGCTTGCCCAGGTGCCAGCGCCTGCCGGTCCAAATGAATACGTCTCCAAAGCGAAGCATGCGATTCTGATGGACGCCGAAAGCGGCGCCACCATGTATCAGCTCAAGGCCGATGAACTGGTTGCGCCTGCCAGCATGAGCAAGCTGATGACGCTAGCGGTTGTGTTCCGTGCCTTGAAGGCTGGGACGATCAAACTCGACGACCAGTTTCTGATGAGCGAAAACGCTTGGCGTCGCGGCGGAGCTCCGTCGCGAACATCGGCGATGATGGTGCCACTCAACACCAAAATTCGCCTCGACGAGTTGCTTCAAGGCATCATTGTTCAGTCGGGCAACGACGCAGCGATTGCTGTCGCCGAAGGAATGGCTGGATCAGAGGCGGCCTTTGCCAAGCTCATGACAGAGGAATCCCGTCGCATCGGTTTGAAAAAGTCTGAATTCCGCAATGCGACCGGCTTGTCGCACCCCGAACATCGGGTGACAGTCCGCGAGCTCGCAATACTGGCCCGTTACATCATCCGGGAATACCCAGACATGTATCCCCGGTTTGCCCAGAAGGAATTCAATTACAGCAAGCACCGCTTCATCAACCGCAACCCGCTTTTGTCGGCAAATATTGGTGCCGACGGCCTCAAGACGGGTCACCTCAGTGAGGCGGGCTATGGCCTCGTCGGCTCGGCGGTCCAAGATGGCAAGCGGCTGATTGCCGTGATCGCTGGCCTTTCAACCGACGCCGAGCGCAAGATCGAAGGCCCCAAGATCATGGAGTGGGGATTTAAGAATTTCACCGAGTTTAAGGTGTTCGATGCCGGTGAAATCGTTGGGCACGCGCGCGTCTGGGGCGGCGATCAGCTCTATGCCGGCCTGACCGGAAAGGGTGACGTCAGCGTCATCCTCCCCCGCTTCCCGGCCAATCAGAAGCTCAAGGGCGAAATCGTCTATCAAGGCCCGTTAAAGCCGCCGATCAAGAAGGGCGACGCCGTCGGCATGCTGCGCGTGACGAGTTCGTCAGGTGCAAGCCATGATGTGCCGCTGTACGCCGCCGACGATATTCAGCCAGCGGGGATTGTGCGTCGTGGTCTCGACAGCCTTGCGCATCTGGCCGAGAAAGCCGTTGGTATTGCCTTCGCCAAGATCAAGCCGCACGCGGCCCAAACGGCGCAATAGCGGCATAAAGCTGCCGTCAGTGAGAGAGTCGCCAGCGCCCGGCTGTGTGTGCTACGACCCGGATATGCCAGCAAAGCGGTTCATCACATTCGAAGGCGGCGAAGGCTCAGGCAAATCCACCCAGGCCCGTCTTCTGGCGGAAAAAATTCGTGCGCACAGCCACGTCGTCGTCCTGACCCGAGAACCCGGCGGCTCGCCTGTTGCAGAAAAAATCCGGGACCTGATCTTAGCCGAGCCGCCCCAAGAACCCACCGCTGAGTTGCTCCTGTTCGCCGCCGCTCGCGCCGAGCATCTTACGGCGACAATTGCTCCTGCGCTAAGAGCCGGCCAATGGGTCATCTGTGATCGTTTCATCGATTCCACCCGTGTCTATCAGGGCGGCCTCTGGAACAACGATCCGGCCCTCATCGAACTGTTGGAGAAACACACCGTTGCGACGTTCATGCCGGTTTTGACCATCATCCTCGATCTGCCCGTCGAAATCGCGATGAACCGTGCAGCCGAGCGCGGTGTCTTGAGCCGTTATGACGCCCAGCGGCGCGAAACCCACGAACTGATCCGCAGCGGTTTTGCTGACATCGCCCGCGCCGAACCCAATCGCTGCGTTCTGGTCGATGCGTCGGGTGATCAGCAAACCATTGCCGCCGCCATCTGGCGCTCAGTTTCTAACCGTCTCGACATCGAGCCAAGCTGATGGCTCGCGCGCCGACCGTCCAGGAATTTGAAAATTTGCCAGAGGCGGACCGTCTCGACGGCGCACCGCATCCGCGAGTGACGGCCAAGATGTTTGGCCATCGAACGGTCGAACAGGCCCTTGCCGAGGGGCTGGCATCTGGCCGCATGCATCATGGCTGGCTGATGTCGGGAGCCGAAGGCATTGGCAAGGCAACTCTGGCGTATCGATTTGCCCGGGCAGCACTCAGCCACCCCGACGAACGCGACAGCGCCGGCAAAAGCCTCTCCGTATCGTCCGAAACCAGCGGCAGCCGTCAGGTTCGCGCGCTTTCCCACCCGGGCCTTCTCGTCATCCGGCGGCCGTATCTCATCAAAGACAAGCGCCTCGCAGCCACCATTCCCGTGGACGAGGTGCGCCGGCTGCGCCAATTCCTGTCGCTAAGTGTTGAGCCTTCCGCGTGGCGCGTGGTCATCGTCGACAGCGCCGATGAACTGCACAACTCCGCCGCGAATGCGCTACTGAAATCGTTGGAAGAACCACCGCCCCGCACTATTTTCCTACTGATTACTTCCCAGCCCGGCCGCCTGCTGGCGACGATTCGCTCGCGCTGCCGTGTGCTGCCGATGGAATCGCTCACCGCACCGGAACTGCGCCAAGCCGCAAACCAGGCCCTGGAAGCCGAAGGCTCAACCCTTCCCGCTGAAAGCGACTGGCCAGTACTGGAGCGCGTCTCCCAAGGCAGCGTGCGCCGCGCCTTGAGCCTCGTCCTTGGCGGCGGCACCGCGCTCAATCAAACCTTGGCCAAGCACTTGAGCGATCTGCCTAAACTCGATTGGGTCGGCCTCCACACCTTGTCTGACAAACTTGCACCGACCGCTGCTGCTCAACAATACGAGCTGTTCTTCGATCTCCTCACCGCAACCCTTGCCCGTCTGATTCGCGCCGCAGGCACGAGCGAAGGCGATGCCGCCGATGTGGCGTTAGCCCGCCGTCTGATCGGTGACGCGCGGCTTGCCTCGTTCGCCGACCTGTGGGAAACGATAACGCGCGAAAAGGCCGAGGCCGACGCCCTCAATCTTGATCGCAAAACATTGATCCTGGACACATTCGCCCGCCTGGAACGAGCCACCAGAACGGCTTGACGGTTCGGGCGTAAGGAATACCGATGCCCGATACAACTCAACGCCGCGCCAAAGACTTTTTCATCACGACCGCCATTTCCTACCCCAACGGCGTCCCCCACATCGGTCACGCTTATGAGGCGATCACAACGGATGCCATCGCTCGCTTTGAGCGCGCCGACGGCCGCGAGGTCTTTTTCCTGACCGGCACTGACGAGCACGGCCTCAAAATGAAGCAGACTGCGGCAAAAGAAGGTCTGACGCCGCGCGCGCTCGCCGACCGCAACGCCGCCCGCTTCCAGGACATGGCCAAGGCGCTCGGGCTGTCGAACGACGACTTCATCCGCACGACTGAGGAGCGCCACTACAAGTCGTGCCAGGAACTCTGGCGCCGCATGGAAGCGTCGGGCGACATCTACGACAAGAAATACGCAGGATGGTACTCCGTCCGCGATGAAGCCTACTACGCCGAGGGCGAAACGACCGTGCGCGAAGATGGCGTGCGTGTCGGCGGCCAAGGCACGCCCGTCGAGTGGTCGGAGGAGGAGACTTTCTTCTTCCGCCTGTCCAAATATCAGGACGCACTCCTTGCGCATTACGAGCGGCATCCCGATTTCATTTTGCCGCCCG
>JANOVN010000281.1:0-3535 GCA_031417455.1 Hyphomicrobiaceae bacterium
TGATCTTCAATTGTCCATCGCGGATTCGATCGCGATAGCTGCGAGGTGGTAAAAGCGTAATCCCAAGGCCTGCTGCGGCCAACGATGCAGCCACTCCAAAACTCTTGCAGGTGTCGATCCGGCTGCAATAAGCATTGCCGAAGCGAAACCACTCTTCGATTGACGTGTGGTGATAGCTTTGCCGCGAAAGTGCAATGATGGGCCAGTTCTGCAGGTCTCGCGGAGTTAGAACGCCCTCAGGGATCCCCAAGGACGGACTGGCCATCCATGCAAAGTCAACAAAGCCTAAGGAAATAGGCGTAACGCTGTAACCGGGAACATTTCCGGGCGCGAGGATCATATCGAGCGATCCGTCGGCCAATCGTTCGATCAGATCATTGGTCAGCGCCTCGTCTATCTCGACGGTCACCAGCGGATAGGTTTCATGGATAGCTTTGATGAAGCTCGGAAGCCAAGTGATCGAAACCATTTCAACAACGCCGAGACGCAAAAGCCCGGGAACCGCCGCAGAACCCGACATCCGCTCATGCATTTCGCTGGTCAGGCGCAGCACTTGCTCGGCGTAGTACATGAGCTCCCGCCCCTTCGCCGTCGCCCGCGCGGTCCGTTGCGACCTGTCGAAAAGATCGACACCAAGCTCACGCTCAAACTCGATTATGCGCATCGATACGGTGGACTGGGTTGCGTTTAATCGCTTGGCCGCTGCTCCCAGACTTCCAAGTTTCACAGCCCAATAGAATGTTTCGAGATGCCGGAACTTCATGAGTGCCGCCTACACTGGCTATGCCGACGCTCGACTGCAAGTCGCTCCCAAACATCGCGATCCACAATGAAAATCATATGAACCCTTCCGTGTTCACGAACGCAGTAGTTGCAAAGTCTTTTGCGCCGCAAACAATCATCCTCGCCTTCGAATTCCACCCAGCGATCCTTCTGCAGATCAGCGTCGAACGTCCGATGATTGCAGTTGTTGAGGCGGAAAGGATTGCGCTGCTTCTAGGTGTCGCCCGTTCTTCAACGCGGGCAGAATATGCTGCGCGGCAGTATATTGCATCAATAAAAATGATATTTTCTCATCTTTTTATATCGTTTGTCTGAAATCAGTTTCTTGACCTAGATCAAGCGAACGGCTCGTCCTTCGAGCCAGCGCCAAGGTCCACAACCAATGCTTCAAGCAGATTCACAGATGGAGGCCAGCATCGACGTCGCAACTTCGGATGCCCAAACCACCTCTGCGCGCCCCAGGCTGACTGTCAAAATTTCTGCCATCCGGCGCGAGACAAACCGCATCAATCGGATCGAGTTGACCGATCCTGCCGGTGCCGAACTCCCCGCTTTTTCCGCTGGGGCTCATCTCGAATTTCATCTCGGTTCTGGCATCATCCGCAGTTATTCGCTGTGCAGCAGCCCTGCCGATCGAACGCGCTACGCGGTCGCCGTGCTGCTTGAGCACTCTGGGCGGGGCGGCTCTGCGGCGATGCATAAACTTCAGACCGGCGACGCGGTTTCGATTACCGCTCCGCGCAACCATTTCCCCCTCGCTGGCAAAGAGGCGAAGACGCATCTGTTGCTGGCGGGCGGCATCGGCGTCACGCCGATGCTCGCGATGATCGACGAATTGGAATTTCGCGCCGCGACGTGGACGCTTCACTACTGCGCACGTAGCAAGGACGACGCTGCCTTGCTGGCGGAGCTACAGCCATACATCGATGCTGGAAAAGCTATCGTGCACTTCGATGATGGCGATCCCTCCAAGGGGCTCGACATTGAGGCGCTGCTTGCCGAGTCGGTCATTGGAACCCATGTCTATTACTGTGGTCCCCCCGGTTTTATGACGGCGTGCAAGAATGCGGTGGGTGCATGGCCGCCCCATGCCATTCATTGCGAATACTTCGCCGCGTCCGAGGACGCTAAGACTGCCCGCGTGAAAAATGCCTTCCAGGTTAAGATCAAAAGCAGCGGAAAGCTCGTCGACGTCCCGGCGGATACCACCCTGGTCCAGGTACTCCGCGAGAACGGCTGCTCTGTCGATACCGACTGCGAAGATGGCTATTGCGGCACTTGCATCACCCGCTTCCTGTCAGGACTACCCGATCACCGCGACACTGTCCTGAGCGAAGGCGAACGTAAGAATTACATCATGGTCTGCTGCTCGCGCGCCAAAAGCGGCATTCTCGAACTTGATATCTGAACTGGAAGATCACGAATTTAATTACCCATAAAACGAAGAGGAGCACGCCTATGAGCGGTCAGTATATTCTTCGCGATTGCTGGTATGTTGCCGGGGTGTCGAACGACTTCCCCAAAGAAAAGTTGACCGGCCAGGTTATCGCAAAGCGTCCCGTCGTAATATGGCGCACGAAGGATGGCGAGGTCGTCGCCTACGATGATCGATGCTCTCATAAGCGCTTTCCGCTTTCCAAAGGGCGCCTCATGCCGGATGGCACGTTGGAGTGCGCCTATCACGGAATGCGCTACGACACGTCGGGCAAGTGTGTAATGATCCCGTCGCATCCATCGGGTCCGATCTCTCCTCAGGCCCAGGTCCGGGCGTTTCCGATCATCGAGCAAGATGGTCTTGTCTGGGTATGGCCCGGCGACCCAGCGAAAGCTGATGCCCGCAAGCCGCCGCGCGTCCCAGAAATGGCAGACGGGAATTGGGAGTCCATCGTTTATGGCCCAGAAAACGTCGACGGCAACTACTTACTTATGATTGAGAACCTGCTCGACATCACGCACTTCTATCCGTTGCACGACGGCAATATCGGTGACATGGCGAGCAGCCGCATCCCGATCGAGCTGGAGGAAGGCGAATCCGACGGCAATAAGTATGTGATGACGATCCGAAAGACGACAAATTATAAGCAGCCACCATATCTAGTGGATTGGTTCCATTATGATACCGTTGATCGCCATCACACTCACTGCATGATGAGCCCGGCCCTAACCCGCGTGGTGATGCGCAACGCGCCTCCAGGCAAGCTCGATTTCAAAGTCACTGACAAGGAATTCCCGGGTACTCTGGGTGACCCCGCCAAAGAACGCGGGTATGTCCTGATCCACACCCACACGCCTATCGACGAGCGGAATCACACGTGGCGTGTCGTAGTCAATGTCCCCGCAGAACACATGTCGAAGGACGACCCCAATAAATCTGCGGCCAAGCGGATTGCGGAGATGTTCCCAGAGGTCGCTGCTGAAGACCTCTGGGCGATCCGGGAGCAGCAAAAAATGTTCGAATATCCTGACGAGGGATATTCTGAAGTTTTCCTCAAGCCCGACCTCGCATTGCGGCGCGTCCGCAAAATCTTCATGGAGCAGAAGCGCGACGAAGACAGCGCTGCGGCGGCCTCTGCCGCTAAGGCGGCTGAATAGCAGCATTATGCGAGAGGAACCGGTGCATGGCGACGAATACTGAAAGCAAAGCACCGCTTACAGGTGTTCGTGTGCTGGAGTTTGGGCAGATCGCAGCCGGGCCGTTTGCTGGCTCGCTTCTGGCCGATCTTGGTGCCGATGTCGTAAAAATCGAAAATCC
>JANOVN010000282.1:0-4139 GCA_031417455.1 Hyphomicrobiaceae bacterium
GGAGGGTTAGGGTGGGGGTTGCTCCCCACAAATTCATGTGACTGTGCGACCCCCTCCCCTGCCCTCCCCACAGGGGGGAGGGGGAAGTAGGATTTATCTTAGCGCGCAAGGGCCAACGCCTGGATGACGTAAGGTTTGGGAATTTTCACACGGCGAAACAATCAAAAAAGTGCTCCAGGGAGAGACGTTGATGTTGGGGTTGATGCAGACGCAGCCGTTGTTGATTTCCAGCTTGATTGGGCATGCGGCGGAAACGAGCGGGGCTGTGGAGATCGTGTCGCGGGTGTCGGCGGATACGTTCGTACGGACGAATTGGGCCGAAGTGAATGTGCGATCAAAGAAGCTCGCCAACATGCTGCGGTCGGCGGGTGTCGGGGTCGGCGACCGGGTTGGGACGCTCGCTTGGAACACGCACCGGCATCTGGAATTGTATTACGGCGTGTCGGGGATCGGAGCGATTTGTCATACGATCAATCCCCGGCTGTTCTTTGAACAAATCCTGTTTATCGTGACGCACGCGCAGGATGCTGTCGTGTTTTTCGATTTGTCGTTTGTGGACATTGTCGAGCGCCTTGCGCCGCAGTGTCCGTTTGTCGAGCATTGGGTGGCGTTGTGTCGACCAGATGAGGTGCCCCAGATTGCGGGCATCGCGACGGTGCATAGCTATGAGGCGGCGCTGGCGGCTGCGAGCGGCGATTTGGAGTGGCCGGAGTTTGACGAAAACACGGCGTCGGCGCTTTGCTACACGTCGGGGACGACGGGCAATCCCAAGGGGGTTTTGTATTCGCATAGGTCCACTGTGTTGCATGCTTATGCGTCGTGCATGGCCGATACATTCGCGATTTCGCAGAAGGATGTGATCTTGCCCGCGTCGTCGATGTATCACGCGAGCGCGTGGGGCGTGCCGTATGGGGCGACGCTGGCCGGGGCCAAGATGGTGCTGCCGGGGCAGCAGTTGGATGGGCAGCGGTTGTGCGAGCTGATCGAGGCTGAGGGCGTGACGCTCAGCTCGGGGGTGCCGACGATCTGGCTCGGGGTGATGCAGCATCTGGAAAAGACGGGCGGGAAGCTCGCCTCGTTGAAGCGGATGATCGTGGCGGGGTCGGCGTGCCCGCCAGCGTTGATTACGAATTTCCGCGAGCGGCATGGTGTTGAGGTCAACCAGATGTGGGGGATGACCGAAACGAGTCCGCTGGGGGCGATGAACCATTTGCTGCCCAAGTATGCCGGTTTGCCGGAGACGGAGAAGGACGAGATCCGGGCAAAGCAGGGGCGGCCCGTTTATGGCATCGAGATGAAGATCATCAACGATGCGGGCGAGGCGTTGCCGCACGACGGGGTGGCGTTCGGGGATTTGATGGTGCGCGGGTGGTGGGTGACAAGCCGTTATTTCAGGGGCGAGACGCTAGCCGTCGATGCGGACGGGTGGTTTCATACCGGGGACGTCGCAACCGTCGATGGGGACGGGTATGTGCGGCTGACGGACCGGTCGAAGGATGTCATCAAGTCGGGCGGGGAATGGATTTCGTCAATCGATCTTGAAAATGCGGCGGTCGGGCATCCCAGTGTCGCGGAGGCGGCAGTTATTGGCGTGCATCATCCCAAGTGGGACGAGCGGCCGTTGCTGGTGCTGGTGCTGAAGGACGGGCAGAGCGTGACGAAACCCCAGATGCTGGCGTTTTTGAGCGACAAGGTGGTCAAGTGGTGGCTACCCGACGATGTGGTGACGGTTAGCGAAATCCCGCATACGGCGACGGGCAAGATTTTGAAAACAAAGCTGCGCGAACAGTTCAAGGATTATAAGCTGCCGGGGGTGTGAAGCGTACCGAGGGCCACCCCTCACCCCAACCCTCTCCCCAGGGGGAGAGGGGAAACGGCGCTTTCCGGTCAGTTGTGGGGGAGGGTGTGCCGAAATTGAGCAGATCGCTGGTTTATTGGGTCGTCACGTTGGGGCTGCTGGCTGTGATGCTTGCGGTGCGGATCGTTGATCCCGAGCCGATTGCGCGGTTCCGGTCTTTCGTATTCGACGCCTATCTCGTGTTGAGGCCGAGGCCGATCGACACCGCGTTTCCAGTCAAGATCGTCGATATCGACGAGGCGTCGCTGGCGGCGGTGGGGCAGTGGCCTTGGCCGCGGACGCGGTTGGCTGAGATCGTGACCAAGCTCCAGGACGCGGGCGCTGCTTCGATCACATTTGACCTTGTGATGCCGGAGAGTGACCGGATGTCGCCGGATGCGCTCGTACGAGTGCTGAGCGCGCAGGTTCCCGGGCTTACGCTGGCGCTGCGGGAATTGGGCGCGGTGCCAACCAACGATGCGGTGCTGGGGGAAGCCGTTAATGCGGCGCCGGTGGTGCTGGGGTTTGTCGGGATTGGTGAGGCCGCCGCGCAGCCGGGGACAGCTCGGGCGAGCTTCGTGACGGCGGGGGATGATCCGCGCTTGTTCGTGCCGGGGTTTGCCGGGTCGCTCAACAGTTTGCCGGTGCTGACGGCTGGAGCGCGCGGGTTGGGCGCTGTAAACTGGATGCCGTCGCAGGATCAGATTGTGCGGCGGGTGGGAATGCTCGTCAGCGTGGGCGGTGTGCTGTATCCCTCGCTGGCGTTGGAGACGCTACGGGTGAGCTTGGGGCAGACGACGGTGTTCGTGCGGTCGTCAGGCGGGAGCGGGACGGAGGCGTTCGGTCAAAAGACCGGCGTCGCGACGATCCGGGTCGGCAGGACGGTGGTTCCAACGGATGCGAACGGGCAATTGTGGTTGCGGTTTGCAGCGGCCGATCCGGGGCGGACGATTTCGGCGCGGCGGGTTTTGGAGGGGACGTTTGACGCAAAGGCTGTGGCGGGGCGGATGATCCTGATCGGGTCGTCGTCGCCGTTGCTGTTTGATCTGCGGGCGACGCCGCTGGCGACAACGGTGCCGGGGGTTGAAATCCATGCCCAGGCGCTGGAGCAGATGGTGTCGGGCGATCATATTGTGCGGCCTGATTATGCGGCGGGGGCGGAGTTGCTGTTTTTAGCTCTCAGCGGGGGGCTGGTAGCTTGGCTGATCGCGAGGTCGGGGGCGAGGACTGCGGCTCTGGTTGGGCTCGCTTCGGTTGCCGGTGTGCTTTGCGTGTCATGGCTGTTGTATTCAAGGGCTGGGTATTTGTTTGATCCGGTTTATCCATCGCTTGCATTGGCGGCGGTTTATGTTGTTGGGACGCTACACAACACGCTTGGGACGGAACGAGAGCGGACACAGATCCGGTCGACGTTTTCGCATTACATGGCGCCCGAGCTGGTGGCGGAACTCGCCAGGGATCCGTCGCGGTTGAAGCTGGGTGGCGAGATGCGGGTCGTGACCGTGCTGTTTGCCGACGTGCGCGGGTTTACGCGGATATCGGAGGAGATGGAGGCGGAGCCGCTGGTCGCGCTGTTGAACCAGCTGTTCACGCCGGTGACGGACATCATCGTCGAGCATCGCGGGACGATCGACAAGTTCATGGGCGATGCGGTGATGGCGTTCTGGAATGCGCCGTTGGACGATGGCGCGCATGCGCAGAACGCGTGCCGGGCGGCGTTGGCGATGATTGCGGAACTGGAGCGGCTGAACGCGACATGGCAGGCGCAGGCTCATGCGACGGGCAAGCCGCATCCGCGCATCGAGATCGGGATCGGGTTGAATACGGGGCCGTGCTGTGTCGGTAATCTAGGATCGCCACGGCGGTTTGATTATTCGATCATCGGAGAGGCGGTGAATGTCGCGGCGCGGCTTGAGGGGGTGACGGCGCAATATGGCGTTCCGGTGATCGTGGGCGAGGGGACGGCGGAGGCGGTCAGCGGTTTTGCGGTGTTGGAGATCGACCGGATTGTGTTGCGGGGGAAGCTGCGACCTGAGCGGATTTACGCGGTGTTGGGGGATGAGCGGATGGCGGCGACGGCGGGGTTTGCGGACGTGAGGGCGCGGCATGGGGCCTTGATGGCGGCGTTGGAGGCGGAGGATATGGCGGCGGCGCGGAAGGCGATTGCGGAGTTAAAGAAGGCAGGGGGAGGGCGGGTTGAGAGGTTGGGTGCGCATTATGAAAGAAGGGTGGGAGACAAGTGACGTAAGGAGAAATTGTAGGACTGGGAATTTTTTTGAGAAACTTATCCCCGCCCTCGTGG
>JANOVN010000283.1:0-16058 GCA_031417455.1 Hyphomicrobiaceae bacterium
GTCGGAGGCGACGATTGAAGCGTTCCGACGGTTGACGGCGTCGTTTTATGGCATGTTGTCGTTCAAGCTGCCGCCGTCGGCGGACGAACAGCGCGATCTGCAGAACAAGGCGGTGCAGTCGGTGGAAGCCCCGGCGGCTAGCACGAAGCATAGCTTGAACGAGCAGCCGGGGTTGTCGAAGCGGGACTATGTGCCGTTGGCGATCGCGGTGTTCGTGGACTTGTGTCTGTTGCTCGTGTCGATGGGCAAGACCCATGACCGGTTGGCGGGATTGGTGCCGAAGATGCGGGCAGCCGAGCGCGGTCCGGTCATTCAGATCTTGACGCGGTTCAACGATATTCACCGCGACCGGCAGATCCGTGAGAACTTCGAGCTGTTCCGGCATGTGGTGTTTGATTTCCACGGTGACTATTACGTGGCCGTGCCGCTGGACGCGCCGCGAAAGATGAACCCGCGCGAGCGGGAGGATCTGCGGCTCGAGACGCAGTTACTGTCAAACCTGTTTGCCAGCTTTGAAAAGGAAAAGATCTTTTCGCGCGTGTATTCGCCGTTTCTGACCTCGGGGGCTGTTCGTAAGCGGCTGGCGCGGCAGGGCAGCAAGTTCGAACGGTCGGATGCGTTCCGGGTGTACCGGTTCAAGGATGGCGCGTGGTCGGACATCATTTTGGGCGCCGTCATGGGGGCTGCCAAGCGGGTCGAAGCCGAAAAGCGAATGATCTCGGCGCGGGCGGATGAAACGGCAAAGGCTGCGGCGGCAGCGGTTGGCGCGGGCCTAGCGGCGGCTGAACAGAGCGCCGAATGGACGCCGCCGTGGCCGACAAAGCGCGGCACGGCGCGCAACACACAGACGGCACATGGGGCCGAGCGGTTGCGGGCGGAGCCGGAATTCGTGCAGCAGTTTGGGGCCTATGCGCCGTTTGCGGCGGCCGAGACGGCACGGGCGGGTGGTAGTGGGGACTATGGCGCGCCTGGCAATGCGGCGGCTGGGCACTTCGGGGCCAATGTTCATCCGTTGCCGCAGCGGATGAGCGAGCCGCAAATGCAGCCGGTTTATCAGTCCCAGCCCTATTTCGAGCGGGATGTGGACGCGGCCAATTCCAACACGGCACCGGTCCGGGCACCGGGGGGCGATGGCGGATTGCCGGTGGCCGATGTGTTGCCGTTCACGCCGCCGAACATCGTGCGGCCAGGTCCCGCCTACAACCCGCGTTCGCAGGTGGTGGTGGCCGAATGGGAGCAGGCTGCTCCAGTTTACGAGACGCGGGCGCCCGCCGCGCCGGTGATGACGGCTGCGGCACCAAAGTATGAAGAGCCCGTTAGCTTTTCGACGCCCGATTGGCAACGCCAGATGGGCGTGGTGATGACGCGCGTGACGGAGAGCATCACGGTTCCGATTTCGACCCAGGCGCAGTTACCGCAAGCGTTGATGGCGGCAGGATTCATGAGCCGCCGGGCAGCGCCGCAGGATCGGACCGAGCCGGTGACATTGCTTGCCCATCATCAGGTTGATGATGTTTCGCGGGAAGGGGATAACTGGAGTGTTGCCGACACCGCCCTCATCAAAAAGTATGCAAGCCAGCCGGGCGAATAAAACAGTTGTTGTTGGCGTCTCATTTTGAGGCGGAGGCAACGCTTGCTTAACTGTCTTGATCGTACGGTGTTTGAGAGAATGAAACGACAAAAACGAAGGGCTTTGATCCTTCGGTAAGCGTCTCACAACAAGGGCAGGCCCGATGACTCTTTATGCTCCCGCACACATGACCGTTGTGAAAAAGGAGGAGAAGGAGACGAAGTTACGTGATTTTCTTGCCCATGCATTGAAAGACCTTGAAGTGACGTCGGGGACGCCGGTGTTGCGCGTGCTGGCGCGTTGCGGCGGCAGCCCGGTGGTTCGGGCGGTGGCGGCTGTTCAGGCCGAGCTTGTGGCGGCAGGGGTCGAAGCCCGGGTGATGCTGGCGATTGTTGACGGCGGCAGCGTTGTTGCGGCCGGTAGCACTTGCAGCGTTCGCCAACTGGGGGATGTGCGGTGTCTGGATGCGCATGAGTTGCTGGTGATCGGAATGGCTGCAAGCTGGATTGGCGATAGCATGCGCCGCGATCCGTCGGTGCGCGATAGCTTTGAGCTTCATGCGCAAAGTAGCGTTGCGGCGGCCCGGCAGGTGGCGATGTCGTTCGACAAGCTGTGGGCGCGGGCTGCTGGCGTTAAGCCGCTGGCCGCTGAGACGGTCGCCGATATGACTGCTGAACTGGCGGCTTTGCCGGTCGAGGCCGTAAGCGTGCCCCAGGTGCTGACGCGGCATTGATTGCCTGCTGCAGGCTGAGTGAATTGATAAAGGGCCGTCCCGCGAGGGGCGGCTTTTTTCGTATGCCTAGTTTGCAGGCGGCAAATAGCGGTAAGGGGCGGTAAGGCGGATTTTGCTGCCACCGTTTGGTCATTGCACCCTGGTGGCCTATGCGCGCACCATCAAGCCATTCATATTCGAACTTAGCATTTTTGAATTTTCAGCTCATCTCAGGTGAACCCATGTCACATCTTGCGCGACTGCTGGTCAGCACGGCCGTACTGGCGACGCTGTGGACGCCTTACAAGGCGAGTGCTCAGGAAAGGGCGTTCGTGCACAAGGGGGTGGCGGGGGATGCGGAGCGGTATGAGGGGTTCTTAAAGAAGGAATGGAAGACGAGTCTGCGCAAACCGGCGGACTTGATGGCGTCGGGATTAAAGGCGCTGGAGACCGATCCGAGGGCTGCGTCGCGGTTGTTTGCGGCAGCGGTTGCGCAGAATGCAGGCGATGCGCAGGCGTGGCTCGGGTTGGCGGATGCACTGCTGGCGATCAAGCCGGACACGAACAAGGGTTCGGAACGGTATGATCTGCCGGTGAATGCGAGCGGGGCGGCGCTGCGGGCGTATCAGCTATCGGGCGATAAAGGGATCAAGGCTGCGGCCTTGTCGCGGCTTGGCGAAGCGCTGGTGCGGCGGTCGTACTGGCGACCGGCGATGGATGCCTATAGCGGGGCGCTGCAACTCGTCGACGATCAGAAGGTGCGGGAAGCCTATGACAAGCTGCGGGCCGAGCACGGGTTCCGTATGATCGACTATAAGACCGACAACGAGGCGGCCAATCCGCGAGTGTGCGTGCAGTTCTCCGAAAGCTTGGCGCGGGCCGGGAATGTGGATTTTGCCAAGTTCGTCGCGGTGGATGGCAAAGACCCGCAGGCGGTGGTTGCGGAGGGCAAGCAGCTGTGCCTGGAAGGGCTGACTTACGGCAAGCGGTATGAAGTTCAGTTGCGGGCAGGGTTGCCGTCGGACGCTGGCGAGGCGCTCGAAAAGGCCATCGAGATTGCAGCCTATGTGCCAGACCGCAAGGCATCCGCGCGGTTTACGGGACGGGCCTATGTGCTGCCGAGCAAGGGACAGCAGGGCATTCCGATTCTAACGACGAATACCAATGCGGTGGCCATCGAGGTGTTCCGGATCGGGGACCGGTCGCTCGCCAGTACCATGCAGTCGGGCGATATGAACCGGCAGGCCGGCACGTATGAGATCGAGCAGATCCGCGAAAAGACCGGCGAAAAGGTTTATGCGGGTGTGCTGGAAGTCGCATCCAAGACGAACGAGGACGTGACGACGGCCTTTCCGGTGAGCGAGGCCATCGGGACGCTAAAGCCGGGTGCGTACCTGATGACGGCGAGCCCCAAAGTCAAAGCGGAAGGCGACAGTCGGCAAGAGCGGCAATTGGCGAGCCAGTGGTTCATCGTGTCGGACCTGGGGTTGACGGCGTTGTCGGGCACGGATGGTGTGCATGGGTTTATCCGGTCGCTCGGCGATAGCGCGCCGGTGCCGGGCGCCGAAGTGCGGTTGATTGCGCGCAATAACGAAGTGCTCGGCACGGTGAAGTCGGACGCAAAAGGGTATGTGCGGTTCGATGCCGGGTTGGCCAAGGGCGAGGGCGGGATGTCGCCTGCGCTGATGGTGGCGGCGAAAGAGGGCGGCGCGGATTATGCGTTTCTCGATCTGGCGGCGGCAGGCTTTGATTTGTCGGACCGGGGCGTGAAGGGGCGCGATGCGCCCGGCGCGCTGGATGCGTATCTGTTTTCCGAGCGCGGCGTGTACCGGCCCGGTGAAGAGGTGCATCTGACGGGGCTGGTGCGCGACAAGGCGAACATGGCGGCCGGTTTGCCGGTGACGATGATTATCACACGACCTGACGGGGTCGAGCATAGGCGGCAGACGCTGGTCGATGGCGGGCTTGGCGGGCGGTCGATGTCGCTGGCGCTGGGCCGGGGCGTGATGACTGGAACGTGGCGGGCAAAGCTGCATGCGGACCCCAAGGCCGAGGCGATTGCGCAGGTGTCGTTCCTGGTCGAGGACTTCGTGCCTGAGCGGATCGATATGACGCTGGCACCCGACGTGGCGAAATTCACGATTGAAGAGCGGGCGACGATCAAGGCATCAGGCAAGTATCTGTATGGGCCGCCAGCGCAGAACTTGGCGCTGGAAGGCGACATCGTCGTGAAGGTTGCCAAGGAGCAGCCGGGCTACGCGGGCTATCGGTTTGGGCTTGCGGACGAGAAGATCGAGCCGGTGCGGGCGCCTCTCGAAGGGCTCGGATCGACCGACGACATGGGGAAGGCAGAACTCGCGATTGCGCTGCCAGCGATCCCCAAGACGTCGCGTCCGCTGGAGGCGGAAGTTGTCGTGCGGTTGCGCGAGCCTGGCGGGCGCACGATTGAGCGGAACGTCACGTTGCCGGTCGACACCAAGCAGGCGCGCGTTGGGATCAAGCCGCTGTTTGGCAGCCAGGGGGTGACGGAGGGCGATCCGGCGGCATTCGAGGTGATCGTGCTGGATGCGACGGGCAAGCAAGCCGACGCCAAAGGGCTGCGGTGGACGCTGTCGCGGGTCGACCAGAATTGGCAGTGGTACATGCGCGATGGCAACTGGGGGTATGAGGCTGCCAGCTCGTCGCGCAAGATCGAGAGCGGCACGCTGGATGCGTCCGCCGAGGTGGTTGCCAAGCTGGCGGTGACGCAAGGGTGGGGCCGTTACCGGCTGGAGGTAGCAGACGACAAGCTCGCGACGGTTTCTAGCGTCACGTTCAATTCGGGTTGGGTGTCAGGCGGCGAGGTCGCCGATAGCCCCGAGGTGCTGGAAACGGCGCTGGACAAGGTGAGCTATAAGCCGGGCGAGACGGCGAAGCTGCGGATTGCGTCCAAGCATGGCGGCAAGGCGCTGGTGTCGGTGTTGAGCAACGGGCTGCTGTCGTCGCAGGAAGTGGAGATTGCCAAGGGCGGCGGCGAAGTGATGATCCCGGTGTCGAAGGACTGGGGGCCGGGCGCGTATGCGACGGCGATCTTGTACCGCAGCATGGACGAGGCGGCGAAGCGGATGCCGACGCGGGCGATCGGGGTCAAGTGGCTTGCCGTCGACAAATCGGCGGATACGCTCAAGGTGGCCATTGCGTCTGATGCCAAGGTCCGCTCGGGTGCGACGCTGAAGGTGCCGATGAAGATCTCGGGGTTGGCAGCCGGGGAAGAGGCGCGGGTGACGGTGGCGGCGGTCGATGTTGGGATTTTGAACCTGACCAAGTATGCCTCGCCCAATCCCGAAGGGTGGTTTTATGCGCAGCGCAAGCTGGGACTCGACATTCACGATTACTATGGCCGGTTGATCGACGGCATGCGGGCGGATCGCGGCAAGTTGCGGTCGGGCGGCGATGGCGTGGGTGGGATGGCGATGTCGGCGGCACCCCCGTCGGTCGAGACGATCCTAGCGCAGTATTCGGGAATCGTGGTCGTCGATAAGGACGGCAATGCGGAGGCTGAGTTTGCGCTGCCGGACTTTAACGGCACTGTGCGCCTGATGGCGGTTGCGTGGTCGAAGGACAAGGTTGGCCACGGCGAGAACCAAGTCGTGGTGCGCGATCGCGTTGCGCTGACGGTGTCGGCTCCGCGGTTCCTGACGCTGGGGGACGAAGCCAACGTCGATATCGCGTTGCATAACGTGGAGGGGGCTGCCGGGAATTATATTGTGCGGGCCAATCCTGCGATGCCGACCGAGCGCAAGGACGATGTCGGCCGCGCGGTGGCACTGGCTGTTGGCGAGCGCAAGTCGGATCATGTGGTGTTGAAGCCCACCGATGTCGGGTCGCTCGTCTACAACATCACGGTCGATGGGCCGCTGACGTCGGGCGGGGAGCCGATCAAGGTCAAGCGGCAGTTGACGTTCAACGTGCTGCCGCCTGCAGGCGATATCCGGCGAACGACGGTGTCGCAGTTGGCGGCGGGCGGTAAGATCACGCTGTCGGGCGATCTGGCGAACGATCTGATTGCCAGCCGGACAACGATCAATCTGTCGGTTGGGCCGCAGGCGACGTTGGATGTGCCGGGCTTGCTGACGGCGCTGGATCGCTATCCGTATGGCTGCGCTGAGCAGACGACCTCGCGGGCCCTGCCGCTGCTGTATGCCAACAACGTGGCGGCAACGCTCGGCATGGCGACGGACGCCAAGCTGCGGGCGCGGGTGCAGGGCGCTATCGAGCGGGTGTTTGAGATGCAGGACGCCTCGGGCGCGTTCGGGCTTTGGGGTCCGAACAATTCCGATATCTGGCTGACATCGTATGTGACCGACTTCCTGACGCGGGCAAAAGAGCAGGGCTACAACGTCAGCCCGCGCGCGTTCGGCCAAGCGTTGGATAAGCTGCAGAACTATGTCGCGTACGCCAAGGACACGACCTCAAGTTCGGAAAACCGGGCGTATGCGATGTACGTGCTGGCGCGGAACGCCCGGGCACCGATCGGCGAGCTGCGGTATTACGCGGATACGAAGCTCGACACGTTTACCTCGCCGCTTGCCAAGGCGCAGATCGGGGCGGCGCTGTCGATGATGGGCGACAAGGAGCGGGCAGAGAAGACGTTCGCCAATGCGCTTGGCATGCTGGACGACAAGAAAAAAGGCATTCCGCTCGCGCGGTTGGATTTCGGATCGAACCTGCGCGATACGGCGGCCTACGTGACGCTGGCGTCGGAAACCGGGGTGGCGAAGGCGGAAGCGGCCAAGCTCGTGGCCGTGATCGCGAAGGGTTATGCGGCGCGGACTTATACTTCGACGCAGGAACAAGCCTGGATGCTGCTCGCAGCAAATGCGCTGGGCGATAGTGCGAAGTCACTCTCGCTCTCCGTCAACGGCAAGGCGCGAGTTGGCAGTCTGGTGGGGCAGTATTCGCCAGCCGATCTGACCAAGGATGGCGGTATCACGATCACCAACAACAGCGACGCGCCGACGGACGTGGTGATCTCGGTCACTGGGGCTGCGTTGACGCTGGAGCCAGCGGTGTCAAAGGGCTTCAAGATCGAGCGGACGTATTACACGCTCGATGGCAAGAAGGTCGATATGGCGAGCACGGCAGGCGGGATGTCCAACGTCAAGCAGAACGACAGGTTTGTCGCCGTGGTGTCGATTGAAGCCAAGGACGAAGGCGGCCGGGTGCTGTTGGTGGACCGGTTGCCGGCGGGCTTTGAGATTGAAAATCCGCGCCTCGTCGATGGCGGCGACACCAAGGGCATCGAGTGGCTGAAGGGCATGTCGAAGCCTGAACATGCGGAGTTCCGCGATGACCGGTTCGTGGCCGCGTTCAACTTCTTTGGCAAGAAGGCGGGCGCGCGTGGTGAGCCGGTCGAGGGCCGCGATGTCGAAGAAAACGAGGCCGAGAGTGATGCGGCGGCGGCTGACGCGGTGAAGACGCCATCGACGCCGGTGTCGTCGGCAAGCGTTGCCTACATCGTGCGGGCGGTGACGCCGGGGAGCTATGTGCATCCAGCGGCAACGGTCGAGGATATGTACCGGCCCGAGCGCTATGCGCGGACGGCTGCGGGTCGCCTGACTGTGGCGGGCAAGTGAGGGTGTGATGGGCGAGACTGCTGCAACTCCCACCGGTAACGACATTCCGAACAATCATCGCTCCACCTCGTCCACGGGTTTCGCGGAAATTGGCATGCATCGTCGCATGCCAATTGTCCGGGATCTTTACCTCGCTGTGGCAGGTAAAGACCCCGGATCGGCAAGTGCAGGGCCGTCCGGGGGAACAGTGGGAGGGGGGAATTGGAGAGGATGGCCGGTTGGGTTGTTTGGAGTGATCCTGGCGGGGATGGTTGCCGGGCTTGTTGGGCTGCATGTTGCGATCACCACGACGCCGCCGTTGAAACTCGATGAGGTGGCGGAGGTTTCGGTCAGCGTGGTGGACCGGGAGGACCGGTTGCTGCGGGCGTTCACGACGGGGTCGGGGCATTGGCGATTGCCGGTGACGCCGGGCGAGGTCGATGCGCGGTATCTCGCGATGCTGACGGCGTTCGAGGACCGGCGGTTTTATGCCCATAACGGTGCTGATCTGCGTGCGTTCGTTCGGGCCGGATTGCAGATGATCAAGCATCGTCGGCTCGTGTCGGGCGGGTCGACGCTGACAATGCAGACGGTGCGGCTGATCGAGGGGCCGGAAAAGAAGTCGGGGGTGGTGAAGCTCAAGCAGATCGTGCGGGCGCTGCAACTGGAGCGGCAACTCAGTAAAGCTGATATTCTTAGTCTGTATCTGCGGCTTGCTCCGTTCGGCGGGAACATGGAGGGCGTGCGGGCGGCGTCGATTGCGTATTTCGGCAAGGAGCCGAAGCGGTTGTCGGTTGGCGAGGCGGCGCTACTGGTCGCGATACCGCAGTCACCTGAAGGTAGAAGGCCGGACCGGTTCCCGGAGGCTGCCAAGCGGGCGCGAGACCGGGTGCTGGCGACGGCGCATTCGGCGGGGGTGATCAACAAGGCTGAATATACGCGGGCGGTGGCCGAAGTGGTGCCGCGCGTGCGGCGGGATTTCCCCAAGCTCGCGCCGCATCTGGCGGAAGCGGAACGGGCCCGTGCGCCACTGGTGGCGGTACATAAGACGACGCTCGACCGGGATTTGCAGCGGTCGGTGGAGGCGCTGGCGGGGGAGCACACCAAGACGCTGGGCGAGAAGCTATCGGCGGCGGTGCTGGTGATCGATCACAAGAGCGGCGAGGTTTTGGCGCATGTGGGGTCGGCTGGGTATCTGGACGATGCCCGCTTTGGGGCCATCGATATGGTCAACGCGGTGCGCTCGCCGGGGTCGACGCTCAAGCCGATCATCTATGGGCTTGGTTTCGAGGCCGGGCTGGCGCATCCCGAGACGTTGATCGAGGACCGGCCGGTGCGGTTTGGGACGTATAGCCCGAAGAATTTCGACGAGGAGTTTCATGGCACGGTGAGCGTGCGTGAGGCGCTGTCGCAGTCGCTGAATATTCCGGCGGTGAAAATGCTGAATGCGGTCGGGCCGGGGAAGCTCGTCGGACGGTTCATGCGGTTTGGGCTTACGCCGGTCCTGCCCGCCAAAACCGAACCGACGATTGCGATTGCGCTGGGCGGGATCGGGCTGACGCTGCACGATCTGGCGACGATGTATGCGAGTTTGGCGCGCGGCGGGGACCCGGTGAGCCTCACGCATCGCAAGGGCGTCAAAGCGGAGGGCGTAGGTATTGGACCAGAGAGTGCAAAAGCCAAGCAGGGTATCGCTGCGCGGCGGCGGTTGCTGTCGCCGGTAGCTGCTTGGTATGTGACCGATATTTTAAAGGATGCGCCGCCACCGGTCAGCGCGCGGGGCGGGAGGATCGCCTACAAGACGGGGACCTCGTACGGGTATCGGGATGCTTATGCCATCGGCTACGACGGTCGGCATACGATTGCGGTTTGGGTGGGCCGGCCTGACAGCGCGGCAACCGCTGGGTTGACCGGACGGACGGCGGCGGCACCGCTATTGTTCGATACGTTCGCGCGGCTGGGTGAGAGCCGGACGGCGCTGGCGGGTGCGCCTGCGGGGGCCGTGCTGGCGACGGGCGCGAACCTGCCGCCGCCGTTGAAGCGGTTCCGCGAGCCGGGGGATGAGACGCTGGTGGCGGGCGGTGCGTTTCTAGAGCCCGCGCCGTCGATTGCGTTTCCACCAGACAGGAGCGATGTCGAAGTCGATGGCGGAGACGGCGAAGCGGTTGTGATCAAGGCCGAGGGCGGGGCGTTGCCGCTGACGTGGCTGGTCGACGGCGAGCCGATTGCGTCGGAGCCGTTCCGGCGGGATGCGTCGTGGGTGCCGGCGGGTAAGGGCTTTGTCAAGTTGTCGGTGATCGACGCCAAGGGCAAGGTTGACCGGGTGATGGTACGGGTGCGGTAGTGGTGATTCAGGCGGGTCTGTGTAGGGTTAGGCGCAGTTTATCCACCGTCAGCCCACGACGAAGTCAGATGTTGTATTGGATGGTGTTGGGTTACGCGCAAGGGCGCTAACCCAACCTAAAAACCGACAACTACCAGGGGGCGCGGAAGCTGTATTTCATGCCGAGGCCGACGGTGACTTGGTCGGGTGAGCCGCGGTCGTTGATGAGGGGGCTGTCGCCAGCCGAGCCAGCCAAGTGCTGATATTCGACATAGCCAATCGTGGTAAGGTTGCTCGTCAACGCGTAGCGGGCGCTGAGGCCAGCGCCATACGAGCGGATGCCGGCGTCGGCTTTGTACTGGGCGAGACCGGAGGTGGCGGCTTGCGATGCTGTGATCGAATAATAGCTGTCCATGAACGTCTGGTCGGCGATCGACAGGCGGGGGCCGCCGGTGACGGTCCAGCGCTGGGCCGGGTGGAGGACGACGTCGGCGGACAGGTCGGCGATCAGGCCTTCCGCACCAAACAGGGCATCGCGAAGTTCGACGCGAGTGCGCAGGGCCTGCGAGGGCCAATATTCGGCGAAGGCACCGGCCTCGACGGAAACGTCGGCTGAGCCAACGCGCTTGAAGCCGCGCGGGCGCACGTCGTTGGTATCGCGCTGGAAGCGGAGGGTGCCGACGACGCCGACGCGGTAGTTGTCGCCTTCAATAATCGAGATGTCGAGGCCGTCGTTGGGCAGGTCGAGCCAGACGCGGTCGCCGGTTTTGTGCCAGCCAAAACTGGGGCGGAACGAGGCTTCGTAGTGCTTTGAGCCTTCGAATTCGGGGGAAATGACGCCGTAGCCGCCGACGGTGATGATGGTGCCGGATGGGGTTTGTGGGTCGGCTGCAAACGCTTGGACGGTCCCTTGGACGCTACCGAGCGACGCCAGCGCAAATGCACAGGCGAACGCGCTGGCTGTTGGTTTGCCGGTTAGGCGCCAAAATTTCATCACGAATTGCGTTCCCGCCATTGGTCGAATCTATCAACTTTATTCGTACGTCGCGCTAAGGGGGCTGACAAGCCGGGAGGAGGGGGACCGGGTGAAATCGGGCCGATGGGGGCATGGTTTTGTGCCAATTGGGCAACATTTTCGTTTGTATGCGCTGGTTGTTGCAGTTTGCTGAAGGTGCGACACGGGGGGTGGCGGAGGTGACGGGCGGGTGTGAACTGCTATGAGGGGCGAATACTTGAATGGAGATGGATTGATGATGCGACGGCTGCTGGTTGGAATGGTTGCCCTCGTGGCGTTGTTTGGGGCCTCGCGCGCGGGGGCGCAGAGGGCCGCACCGGGGGTGACCGTCGAGGCGAATTTGCCAGCACTTGCGGCCGATATCGGGCAGACCTCGGTGTCGGGGATTTCGTCGGGCGCGTATATGGCCGGGCAATATCAGTTCGCGCATGGCAAGACGGTGGTCGGGGCGGCGATCATCGCGGGCGGGCCGTTTGGGTGCGCGGAGGCGCGGTATGGGGCGTTTTTGCCGGGGCCGACGCGGCTGATGATGAATGCGTCGCAATCGGTCAACGGCTGCATGCTGAATGCGCTCTCCTGGTATGGGATTCCGAATGCGGCGTCACTGGCGGATCAGGCGCGGGAGCTGGCGGAGGCGGGGAAAATCGATCCTGTGACCGAACTGGCGCGGCATAAGATTTATCTGTTTTCGGGCGGGGCCGATCAGGTCGTAAAGCATCAAATCGTAGTGGCGGCGGCGGAGGTTTATCTGCGGCTGGGGGTGCCGAAGGAGAATATCAAGACGGGGCCGGTGCTGGACGCGGGGCATGGGTTTGTGACCGAGCCTGCGACGCATGATTGCGGGTCGTCGGCGAAGCCGTTCGTGGTGCATTGCGGGTACGATCAGGCGGGAGATCTGCTCGCGCATATCTATGGACGGTTGGAGCCGCGGGCGCCGGTGGCGAAGGGGTATCTGATCGCGTTTAGTCAAAAGCCGTTCGTCGAGGGACTTTTCGGGGCGAGCATGGCCGACATGGGGGCTGCGTATATTCCATCGGCGTGCAGGGAGAGCGTTGGCAGGGAAAATGCCGGGTGCCGGGTGCATGTGGCGTTTCATGGCTGCCAGCAGACGCAGAAGTCGGTCGGCGATGCGTTCGTGTCGGGGACCGGGTTTGCGGCGTGGGCCGATACCAACAAGATAATCTTGCTGTTTCCGCAGGTCGAGGCCGAGGCGTTCGTCAATCCGATGGGGTGCTGGGACTGGTGGGGGTATACGGGGTTTGATTATCTGACGCGGAATGCGCCGCAGATCGTCGCCGTGCATCGCATGGTCGAGCGGTTGAGCGCCAAGCAATAAGGGGAATGGGATGAATCGAATTGCAGGGCGGGTTTTCGGAGTCCTTGGGTCTGGCGTTGGGCGTGGCCGGGATGGCACCCTGCGGGGTATTGATCGCGCAGGCAGCGTGCTGGCGATGGTGATGCTGGCGGCGGTGGCTGGCGCTTGGATGGCAGAGGAGAACGGCCTCAAGCGGGAGGCGGCTTCGGCTTCACGCAAGGGGGTTGAGCCGGGCGTGATCGAGGCTGCGGTCGGCGAGACGATGGTCGCGGGGTATCTGGGCGTGCCGTACACGCATGCGAGCAATGTGCGGATTGTGAACCCGGCGGAGAAGACGGACTTTACAATGGAGAACGTCGAATGGGAGGGCAAGCCGTTCAAGAGCCCGATCTATTATGGGGTGCGGGTCGCGCGTTGGGGGGCGTCCAATCGGACCGGCGTGATGGTCGATTTTACTCATTCCAAGACGATCTCGAAGCCGGATCAGGAGGTCGAGTTCAAGGGGCTGATCAACGGTGCACCGGCTCCCGCTAAGGCGAAGATCGGGGCGATGTTCAAGCATCTGGAGTTCAGTCACGGGCACAATATGCTGACGCTCAATGGGCTGTTTCGCTTGGCTAATTTGACGCCACGACTGTCGGCTTACGTGGGGGCTGGTGGTGGTGTCGCGCTGCCGCACACGGAAGTGCAGATGAGGGGCGAGGCTAAGCGGAGCTACGAATATCAATATACCGGGCCGGTGGCGCAGGCGCTGGTGGGCCTTGAGTTCAAGCTTGCCGAGACGAGTGTGTTCTTTGAATACAAGTTCACGTTCGCCGATTACGTCGCACCGCTGACGCGGATGGATGGGACGTGGCTGTTCATGGATCTATGGCGCGAAATCGGCATGTGGTGGCGCGGAGAAAAGCCGCCGGGCGGGGAATTGGATACGCGGCTTGCAAGCCATCAAGTGATTGGCGGCGTCGGGTATAGGTTTGGGCGCTGAGGGGCCAAAACAGGGGTTGGTGTCTGTGAGTAGCCAGCGTACGTTGACGGCTCACTGAACTTGTTTTCGGGGTGGTCTGCGGAGTGGCCAAGATTTTCGTCAACTACCGGCGGGATGATGTTCCAGGCGACGCGCGCGGGGTCCGCGGCGGGCTGGCCGCGAAGTTTGGCAAAGCCAACGTGTTTATGGATGTCGATAATCTGCTGGCGGGCCAGCGGTTCGACATTGAACTCGCTAAGGCGCTGGACGCTTGCGATGTGCTGATTGCGATCATCGGGCCGCGCTGGATGGAACAGCTCAAGCGGCGGTTCCTGGTACAACCTTCCGGAGAGCTTGCGCGCGGCCGGCCGCGACGGGAACACCGCATTCTACCGGTCGACGACCTACGGCGTCCGTGTCGCGAGGACGCTGCCGTGAATCGTTGAGAAATCCAGGGATGTTCGCCAATGGCGCGACTGCCAAACTGCGAGATGGCGTTTGTCGAGCCGCGGAAAATAACCGGCTATCTGCTTTCGGACACCCATCCAGTTGGGCGCTCGAAGGCTGTGTTTTTCAGGCTGTTCGGGTTCCGTGCTGATCGGCCCGAGTTGCTGGTGGCGGCACTTCTGGAGCACGCGGCGACAGCTGTAGTTACCGCCATCATTGGTTCGCCGTTTGGTGTCAAATACGAAATCAGTGGGCCATTGGGCACCCCTGATGGTAGAAGTGTTGCGATGAAAGCCATCTGGATTGTCGAGGTAGGCGGCTCGGAGCCACGTTTCGTCACCGCTTATCCTGCTTGAGGCCAGCCATGATCAAAGACCTCGATACCGTCGCGCTGAAACGCGATTTTCCTGAGCACCACCTCGCTCATGGGGACCTCGGTACGGTGGTTCATGTGTATGAGGGAGGGAAGGCGTTCGAGGTGGAGTTCGTGACGCTGGCGGGTGAGACCGTTGCGGTACTGACGCTCGATTCCGAGCAAATCCGCCCGATCCGTGCGGGCGAGATTGCCAACGCGCGGCAGGTGGCGGCTTAAGGTTGCATTAAATTGAGACCTTTGCGCGCGGCCCTGGATGGCCGGGTCAAGCCCGGCCATGGAGTGGGGGGAGGCATTTTTGTCGACGTTGGAAGCCTTAATCCTTTGCGCGTTCGACGTAGCTTCCGTCTTCGGTCATGATGACGACGCGGGTGCCGGTGCCGACGTGGGGAGGGACCATGATGCGGGCGCCGTTTTCGAGTTTGGCGGGCTTATAGGACGACGAGGCGGTCTGGCCCTTCACGACGGGGTCGGCTTCGACGATTTCGAGCGTAACGCGGGCGGGGAGTTCGATCGAGACCGCTTTGCCGTCAAACAGCGCGACCGAGCAGACCATGCCGTCCATCAGCCATTTGGCGCTATCGCCCAGCACGTCCTTACCGACCGAGATCTGTTCGAAGCTCTCGGGCTGCATGAAATTGTAGCCCATGTCGTCTTCGTACATGTAGCTGTACTTTTGTTCGTCAAGGTAGGCGCGCTCGACTTGATCGGTGGTGCGATAACGCTCGGTCACCTTCACGCCGTCGGCGATGCGGCGCAGTTCCAAATGCGTCACCGGCGTGCCCTTGCCGGGATGGATGTTTTCAGCCGTCATGACAACCGCAAGCTTGCCGTTCAAATCCAGGACGTTGCCTTTGCGGACCGTGCTTGCAATAACTTTGACCACGTTCGTTCTCCGTTGCTTCCAATTCGGCGGAGCGCGTCGGGTTGAGCGTCGGCCTCGAATAGGGGGTGTTTCAGGCCGTGTCATACCCGGTTACGATGATTTGGCCAAGGGTGGCGGTTTTGAACGGGTGATGGCTTGTTTGCCAGCGGGCACGAAGTTACCGCTCACCCCGGCGCTCTCCCCAGGGGTAGAGGGGGAAGAGCTGTTCATTGCGTGTATCGAGCCGATAGGAGATTGCACTGACACTCGATCAGACGCCGTGGTGGGATAAGGGGCGGCATGGGGACCGGCGGGGGTTTTTGCTGGCCAGGGTTGCCATCAAGGTGGCGTTGCGGGGCTGGTTTGCAGGCGAGGGCTTTATCGAGGTGGAGCCTGGATGTTTGCAGGTGTCGCCGGGCAACGAGGCGCATCTGCATGCGTTTGCGACGGAGCGGATAGGGACGGATTTGAGCCGGACGCCGCTCTACCTGCATACCTCGCCGGAGTTTGCGATGAAGAAGCTACTGGCAGCAGGCGAGGAACGGATTTGCGCGTTTGCGCCCGTGTTCCGCAATCGCGAGGCAGGCCCCCTTCACGCCAACGAGTTTACGATGCTCGAATGGTATCGGGCGGGCACGGGGTATGAGGCGATGATGGCCGATTGCGCGGCGCTTCTCGGGTTGGCGGCGGCGACCGCTGGGACGAAGTGGGTGTCGTATCGCGGGGTGACGTGCGATCCCCGCGTTGAGGCTGAGCGGTTGACAGTCGGCGAGGCGTTTTCGCGCTATGCGGGGATCGATCTGTTTGCGACGGTGGGGGACAGGGACCGGCTGGCGTTGGCGGCGGATGCGCAGGGGGTTCGGGTCGGGGCGGATTACAG
>JANOVN010000284.1:0-10712 GCA_031417455.1 Hyphomicrobiaceae bacterium
TTGGCCGCCTCGACGCATTTGAATTGCCCGGCTGCACCAATGGGTCCAGGGCGGGCACGGATTGCCAATCCGTTGCCGTTCACCATTTCGACATCCTGTGTGGGGGGAAACGGGTTTCATGGTCCGATGTCGCCTATTCAATTGCCGAAAGCCGCCCCTATCCTTCGAAGCGGACGGCCATTGACGATGGCAGTGCGCGATGCCGCCTGACTGCCGATCGCAGCCGGTTGGATCATACTGGTGCTGCTTTGAGCGTCGTTTGTTATCAGCCGCAAGCATCTTTTCCCTATACGCGGATGCTGGTGCCGGCGGGGTTTGCGCCGGTTGCCGAGGCCGGCGGGCGGATTGTGGCTGCGGATGCACCACCGGCTGCGCCAAGGCAGTCAGGTGTGTTGCATGCGCTTGTGACGTCGTCGCCGCTGCCCGACATCACGCCGGTCGCGAATGAACCTGCCGCCGCGGTGCCCCGGCTCGATTTCGCGCAGGCGATGGACTCTGGTCGGGCGAAGATCCTGGCGATCAATGTGCCGGTGGTGCTGGACGCGTCCACGCCGCGTTCTGGCCCTTGGGGGTTTATCTGGGGGTTTGGTGCCGCATTGGCCGGTCTGGCGGGATTTGGCGCATGGCGGTGGCCCCATAAAGCACGGCGGGTGAAAGCACGGACGGCGCGGTCGCTATTGCAGGCGATTGTCTGGGGCGAAACGTATGGGACCGGAGTTCGCCAGAAGTTCGCGGGGCTGCCCACCGTGTTCAAACCTGCGCCCAAACCGATCGCCGACATCAAGGCCGCCAACGCTGCGAGTGCCGTCACTGCGCTGCTGGGCGATGCGCAGGGGCGCTTGAGCGATCTTCGAAATGCGGGTCCACTCAATGATGTGTTGACCCAGGAATTGGGTCAACTGCGCCAGCGCTTGTCCGCCCTGGAATCGACGGCCGGCGAAAGCGAAGAAGCGGCGGCACGGGCAAGCCCTGGCTTTCGCAACCTGATGCGCGATATAGAACGGGTGCGCCGGATCACCGATAGCGCTGCGCTCAGCATCGGGACCAACCGAAGTCCGACGCGAATTCCGGCGACAAAGGCTGAAGCGTTCGACCTGCTGGGGCTCAATCCCGATGTGGCGGAAGGTACGCTCAAGAAAGTCGCCGACGGGTTGCGGATGAACTGGCACCCCGATCATGCCCGCGACGACGCCGACCGAACCGCGCGGGAAGCTCGCATCAAGGCCATCAATATCGCAATTGATCTCATCAACGGCCGGCGGGCGGCGGCTTGATCTCAATCGAGGCCGGGCGCTCGTTCGCCTCCAGCCCCTCAATTTTCCTTCAGGGCGTGGGCGATGATTTTACGCATCACGCTTGGGAGGGCTTGGGTTTTGAGGTCGCGGCGGGCGACCCAGAGGCAGCGTTCCTGTTGCGCCCAGAAGGTAAGCTGGCTGTCTGCGGGGACGACGGCGCGCATCACCGTCAGTTCGAGCCGGAAGTGGGTGAAGATGTGCACAATCGTGCCCGGCATCTGCCACCAATCGGCTTTGACGGGCGCGCCTTGGATCGCAGTCGGCAGGTCGGGCTCGTCCTCTGCCCAGGTGGATGAGGGGACTTCGATCATGCGGGCAAGAAGGCCGCGGTCGGGGCGGCGGCGCAAGAGCACCTTGCCGTCTTCGCGCAAGGCCAGGAACGCAATACCGTAGCGGGTCGGGCGTTCGGATTTCTGGGAGCGGCGGGGGAGTTCGTCTGCGATGCCCATCGCGTTGGCCTTGCACAGTCGGTTGAGCGGGCACATCAGGCACGAAGGGCGCTTGGGGGTGCAGGTGGTGGCGCCTAAGTCCATCATCGCTTGGGCGAAATCGCCGGGGCGGCCGGCCGGGGTCAAGGTTGCGGCCAGGACGCGCAATTCGGCCTTGGCGGCCGGCAATTCGGTTTGAACGGCGAACAGGCGCGAGACGACGCGCTCAATGTTGCCATCGACGGGGGAGGCGAGCTGGCCGAAGGCGATGGAGGCGATGGCTGCCGCCGTATAGGGCCCGATGCCGGGCAGTTGCAGGAGATCAGCTTCGGTGCGGGGGAACTTGCCGCCGTGATGGGCCGCTATCGCGCGGGCGCAGGCATGGAGGTTGCGGGCGCGGGAATAGTAGCCGAGGCCCGCCCAGTATTCGAGGACTTCATCTTCGCTGGCGGCGGCGAGCGCTGCGACTGTGGGCCAGCGTTCGACGAAGCGCTCGAAAAACGGCACGACGGCTTTGACGGTCGTTTGCTGGAGCATAATTTCGCTGAGCCAAACCCTGTAAGGATCGGCCTTTACGCCGGGGGGATAGCGCCAGGGGAGTTCGCGCCGCTCGCGGTCGTACCAATCAAGCAGGGGCGTGGCTGCGTCTTGCACAGCTTTTTGGGTTCGTTGCTTTCTGGACACAGCGGTCACGGCGAGCCTCGTTTCGTTATCTCAAGACGCACCCGAATCACTGCAATCTTACCTGTAAGCGATGACCTCGCATGACTGTAACTTAGGTAGATTACGATGGCTCAGCCGCAGAAAACTGTGCAACATGCTGTCAGCGTTGCTAAAAAGCGCCAACCGGCTTTTGGGCAGACGCCGCACGCTGCGGTAACGGTCCGGCCCGCGCAACGGATCGCCGCGCGCTCCATCGGCACTTTTGTGCCGAAGCTGACGCGGACCGCGTTTGAGAAGTTCGGGTTTTCCACGGCGGCTTTGTTGACGGACTGGGCGCAAATCGTGGGCCCGCAACTCGCGCAGACAACGACGCCGGACCGGATCCGCTGGCCCAAGAGCGTCGAGCAGGACATGGCAGGCGGCCGGACGGGGGCGCGGTCTGGCGCCACGCTGCAGCTCAGTGTCGATCCGGCCCGTGCGCTGGATGTGCAGTATAAAACGAGCCTCATTATCGACCGCATCAACAGTTATTTCGGGTATCGCGCGGTGGCCGATCTGCGGATCGTGCAGGCTCGCATTGCGATGACGCCGCAGCCGGTTGCGCGCGCCTGCCCCGCCGTTGCCGTGACACCCGATCCGGTCCTGAAGTCCATAGCAGACGATGGTTTGCGCGCCGCGCTTGAACGGATGCAGCAGGGCATGATGGCCCGCCGGGGATAATTTCTCCGTGGGCAGGCCGTGGGTTTACTCATGAAGCATTGCGCCCACCACGCGAGCCCAACGCGCTGTTTTGGGATGCGTGTGACGAAACGGCTTTCAGGTGGCATTCACACGGATTTTGCCTTAATCCCCCGACAGGGGCGTGCGATACCAGCCCGCAGGCGCTTGGACACATCGTTTGACGGACTGCAGGCTGGTATCACTTTAGCTATGCGCGTGGCCGCCCACCAACCCCACGCGCGTTGAAATTCAATCAGGAGCCTTTCCCGTGCTTCACGCGCTTATCCGTCTTCCCCGCTTCGCCAAGACCGCTCGCGTTGCCGCGATGCTTGCCGCCAGCTTTGCGCTCGCCACCGGCGTTGCGTCTGTATCGCTGGCCCAGCGCATCGCACCTGCAGCTGAAGTGTCGGTCGAGGAGCTGATGAAGCCCGGCGATCTGGCCGACATTTCGATTGGCAGCGCAGATGCCAAGATCACCGTCGTTGAATATTCGTCGCTGACCTGCCCGCACTGCGCAACTTTCCAGGCCAAGACATTTCCGGGCTTCAAGGCCAAGTATATCGACAACGGCAAGGTGCGCTTCATCACCCGCGAGTTCCCACTCGAAAATCGGGCGGCGGCAGCTGCCATGCTCGCGCGCTGCGTCGCACCGGAAAAGTCGTTCGATTTCGTCGAGACGATGTTTGCGACGCAGGACACCTGGGCTGGCGGGCAAAACCCAAAGGCGAAGCTGTTCGAAATCGCCAAACAGGCCGGATTCACCGAAGAGACCTTTGAGAAATGCCTGACGGATCAGGTGCTTCTGGATAAACTTACCGCTCAGCGGACGCGGGCTGGCGAGAAGTTCCAGATCAACTCCACGCCGACCTTTTTCGTCAATGGCAAGCGGGTTTCGGGGAACACAAATCTGGCGGACTTCGAAAAGGTCATCGAGCCGCTACTTGGAGCGAAATAAGCATGGGGATGGCCAGCTTTCACCGGCTTTGTGTGGTTGCAGCGCTCTCGCTGGCCACGGCTGCCTGCACGGGCGCTGCGCCCACGCTGCCGGGGATGGGGGCTGGTTTGGAGCCGCCGACTACGGCAGGGGGACTCAATCTCTCTCCTGAGGAAGTGGCGCAGTCGGGGCCGGTGGCAGCGTTCAATCCGTTCTCGGACCTCAGCGGATCGACGCCTGGGGGCCGCGAGGTCATCACCAATCCGACAATGGCGGAGATCTTGGCGCCAGTGCCGGGCGCGTTGACTGAAGTCGCGTATGGCAATGTCGATGCGCCAGTTACCATCGTGCAGTACGCGTCGTTGACGTGCCCGCACTGCAAACGCTTTCATACCGAGGTTTATCCGGCGCTGAAGCGCGATTTCATCGACACGGGCAAGGTTCGCTATATCCTGCGCGACTTCCCGATCGGGCGGCAGTCGGGTCAAGGCAGCATCGCTTTGCGGTGTGCCGCACCCGACAAATACCTCAGCCTTTATGGCAAGTTCCTCGATCAGCAGCCGTCATGGGTCTCACAGGAGGTCCGGCTTGATCCGATTTTTGCGGTGGCCGCCCAATCCGGGTTGAGCCGCGCCGACTATGATGCGTGCCGGTCGAACACGGCGCTCGTTGAGAATATCAAGGCGATCAAGGATCGTGGCCGCAAGCTTGGTATCATCGGCACGCCTAACTTCTACATTCAGGACAAGCTGATCAAGAAGGCCGTCGATATGGCTGAACTGAGCGGCATGATCGAAGCGGCGCTGCGGGCAAGGACCGCGTCTGCGGTTGGCGTTGGGGGCCCACAGACGCCTTAACACAGCGCCACCTTTTCCCGTCCTCACGTCTACCCGTCCTCACGTCGACGATCTGATTTTCATCCTCTTAACGCACGGCTGAACCATGACCGATACGCTGCCAGACCGCTTGTCCACCAACCCCGATAGCCCGCATTATAATGCCGAAATACTCGAACACAACGTAGGCGTGCGCTTTAATGGCGTCGATAAAACGAATGTTGATGAATATTGCGTCAGTGAAGGTTGGATCAAAGTCGCCGCTGGAAAGGCGCGCGATAGGCACGGAAACTCCCTTACTATCAAGCTGAAAGGGACTGTCGAACCGTATATCCGGGATAAAGAATGAGCGATTAAACCGTTCTGACGCACGGCATATAGTCGCGTTATCTGAACACCTTATCGCCTCATTTGAATGTCGAAACGCAACTTGTTGTTAATGACAGTAAGGTGTTTCGATGATGAAGAAGACTCTACTGGCCGCAGGGGTGGCCTTGATTTCACTTGCTATGATGGCTCCTGCCGAAGCCCGGCGGACGAGGGCTGCTCAAGCCGATCAGACCGAATGGTCTGAAGAACAAGAAGCCCGTCCAGCGCGCCGCAGCCGACCCGAAGCCAGCAACTTCTGGGAAAATTCTGAAGAAGCCGCTGAACGTCCGGCGCGCCGCAACCGCCGTCAGGCACGCGTTGTGGAAGCCTCCGAAGACAATTCAGACGAGCGTCCCGCACGCCGCAGCCGCCGCAGCCGCGACGCCTCCAGCGAGCAATCCGCTCCCAGGGAGAGCGTCGCTGGCGCTGGTCCGCGCCCCGGCGCGTGGTGTGGATGGTATATGCGCACCCGCCATGGCGGCAGCGCCGACTACAATCTCGCCTGGAACTGGAGCCGTCGCGGATCGTCCCTTTCGGGTCCGCAAGTTGGCGCTATCGTCGTGTGGCCGCATCACGTCGGCGAAATCACCGGCCAATCCTCCGATGGCAAGTGGATCGTGCTTTCCGGCAACGACAGCGGTCAGGTCAAGGAACGCGCACGTTCGGTATCGGGCGCGGTGTTCCGCTCGATTTAACAGGGCATGTGAGAACTCACGCGTTCTCGGCAGGCTAGCCTTCTGGGCTGGCCTGTTTTGTTATGGGGCCGGCGGGCGTTTGACGTGAAAGCGGAAACCCTTGCCAGCCAGCGCGCGCAGTCGCCAATCGAGCGTTCGTCCGGCGCGGATCAGCGACACGAGCTGCCACGGGAACGCGATGAAGGTTTTCTTGGCCTCGAGTTTGCGAAAGATGAACTCCGCGGCGACATCGGGCGTTACGAGATGGGGTAGGGTGCCGACGTGACCGGCGACTTGGGCGGTCTCAATATGGCCGGGATAGACCAGGGAGACGACAATTCCGTCAGGGATCAGGAATTCTCGCAGCGCTTCACCGTACGCCATCGCAGCCGCTTTGCTGGCGCTGTAACCGGGCGCATCAGCGAGTGGTTGGAGTGCTGCGAGCGAACCGATGATGGCAATATGACCACGATGGCGGCGGCGCATGCCCTCTAATGCGGGCTGGACGATGTTGACGACGCCTTCGAAGTTGACCCGGCTCATCCAGGCAATGTCAGCAGCGGTCTCCATGGCGCGCCGGTCGCCGTGCCCCGTAAACACGCCAGCATTGGCAATGACAAGTTCGATCGGGCTCTTGTCATCACAATCGGCGATCAATGCTGCCATGGCCGCCGGATCGGTGACGTCGGCGAGCGCTAATTCGACTTCGGATTTGCGTTCGCGGGCTGCAGCAGCGACGGCTTCGAGGCGGGCTGAGTCGCGCGCGACCAGGATGAGTTTACGGCCGGGGGCTGCATACTTTATCGCCAGTGCGGCGCCCAAGCCCGCGCTTGCGCCCGTGATCACTACCGTTCGTGGGAAGGGTCTTTCCTTCATGGGGACCAAGCCTTCAATTGAACCAAGCCGGTTTGGTTTGCCGCACATGCCGTGGCTCGTTCGGGATCATTTCAAGGCTGCATGGATGAGGCGCTTGGCGTCGGCACTATCCCATTCGGCGGGACCAGCAAGACGGCCGATTTCGCGGCCCTCCTTGTCGATCAGGATCGTGGTCGGGAGGCCTGCCGCCTTCAACGTGCCCACCGAGCGCGACGAACTTTCGACATAGAGCTTGAGATTTGCCGACTTGGTTTCATCGAGGAACTTCTTGGAGGCTGGCGCGCCCTGACGATCAACGCTGATCGCCACCACTTCGAAGTTATCGCCGCCAAGTTCCTTCTGCAGACGGTCGAGCGCTGGCATTTCCTTGCGGCACGGCGCGCACCAGGTGGCCCAAAGATTCAATAAGACAACTTTGCCCTTCCAGTCGGCGAGCGTCTTTTCGGCTCCTGCACCGTCTTCGAATTTGAATGAGGGAACCGCTTCCGGGGTCTTCTTATAGACGAAGGTCATCATGTCGCCGGTGGCGAGGGGATTTGCGGCGGCGGACGGAGCGGCGGCCTGCGGTTTAGTGGCCGCTTCCGGCTTTGAATTGTCAGCGGGGCGCAGGATGGCGTATACCGCGCCAAACCCCATGAGCCCGGTCAACGCGGCGACGATCACGTACGTCAGTAAAGATGTTTTGGTACTGCCGGAGTGTTCGTCTGACTTTTTGGTATCGTTCATGGGCGCTTAGTCTTCCTTTTTTCACGCGGAGCCAAGACGAATGACCGATAAACCGGCGAACACGATGTGGGGTGGCCGGTTCCAGGCGTCGCCGGCCGAGATCATGGAGGAGATAAATGCCTCCATCGGGTTCGACAAGCGTTTGGCTCCGCAAGATATCGCTGGCTCGAAAGCTCACGCTACCATGCTGGCCGACTGCGGCATTATCACGAAAGCCGATACGGCTGCGATCATAAAGGGGCTTAATGCGGTGCTGGCCGAGATCGACGGCGGCACGTTCGTGTTCCAGCGTTCGCTCGAAGACGTGCATATGAACGTCGAAAGTCGCCTCAAGACGCTGATCGGGGAGCCGGCGGGACGTTTGCATACCGCGCGGTCGCGCAACGATCAGGTCGCGACCGACTTCCGGCTGTATGTGCGCGACCGGCTCGATGGCTTCGACGCGGCGGTTGGCCGATTGCAGGCGGCACTGGCCGCAAAGGCTGCCAAGCACGCCGCAACCGTCATGCCGGGATTTACGCACTTGCAGCCCGCGCAGCCGGTAACATTCGGGCACCATCTGCTGGCCTACGTCGAGATGTTTGCGCGCGACCGGGGACGGTTCTGCGATGCCCGTGCGCGGTTGAACGAGTGCCCGCTGGGGTCGGCAGCGCTCGCGGGGACGTCGTTCCCCATCGACCGGCATCAGACCGCCAAGACGCTCGGGTTCGAGCGGCCAATGGCGAATTCGCTCGACGGGGTATCGGATCGGGATTTTGCGCTCGAAACACTGGCGGCGTGCGCGATTTCAGCGGTGCATCTGTCGCGGTTCGCCGAGGAAATCGTGATCTGGATGACGCCGCAGTTTGGTTTCATCAAGCTCTCGGACAAGTTCACGACCGGCTCGTCGATCATGCCGCAAAAGCGCAATCCCGATGCCGCTGAGCTGTCGCGCGCCAAGGTGGGCCGGATCGCAGGCGCGTTCCAGAGCCTGCTCATCGTGATGAAAGGGTTGCCGCTCGCCTATTCCAAGGACATGCAAGAGGACAAGGAAGTCACGTTCGACGCACTCGACAGTTATGGGCTCGCTTTGGCTGCCATGACGGGGATGGTGATCGATCTGGAGCCGGTGCCAGCGGTGATGGCGGCGGCCGCCGGGCGGGGTTTTTCCACCGCGACCGACATTGCCGACTGGCTGGTGCGTGAACTCGAGCTGCCGTTCCGGGACGCTCATCACGTGACGGGACGGATTGTCGCGCTGGCCGAGGGCCGCGACCTGACGCTCGATCAACTCTCGCTGGCCGACATGCAATCGGTCGAACCGCGCATCACCCAGGCCATTTTTGGGGTGCTTTCGGTCGAGAATTCGGTATCGAGCCGCACCAGCTATGGGGGAACCGCGCCACAGAACGTAGCAAAAATGGCTGAGGCGTGGATCAAGGCACTGGAAAGCGGGCGGACGACAGGCTAGGGTTTTGCCAATGAACAGTTATTGTTAGGTCCTTTATCATGGCATTGCCCCGCTTTTTCGTGCGCGCTGGCGTGCTGACAGCCTTGCTGTTGGCAGGCACCGTTGCGGGTTGCGGAGTGCGCGGTGCGCTCGAAGCGCCGCCTGAAGCCAAAGCAAGCGCCGACGGCACCGCACCCGACGCAACGGACGCTGGCGGGAACTCCGCGGCTAAACCCAAACCGCATAAGCCGTTCGTCCTCGATGGGTTGCTGCGCTAGAACTTTTTCAACGCAGATTTAAGCGAAATTCCCACGACACTGTTTCCCCGGACGGCTCTGCACTTGCCGATCTGGGGGCTTTACCAATTTGAGGCGGTAAAGATCCCAGATCTGCGCACGGCGAAGGGCCGCGCTTGTCTAAGGAAAGCAGTGGAGGGGGCGATAGTGCCGTTTTGGCGTGCTTTGCTTGAGAAAACCGCTAAACATTCAACTTGAAGCTTACGCTTTGAGTTCGTCGTCGTTGCCGCCGCTAGCAACCTTCAGATCGCCATGCACCATTTCCATTACAAGGACGGCATGCTCCACGCCGAGGACGTGAGCCTTGCCGCGCTCGCGGCCACCGTGGGTACGCCGTTCTATTGCTACTCGACGGCCACTTTGGAGCGGCACTATCGGGTGCTTTCCGAAGCCTTCGAGGGGCAAAACGCGACAATCTGCTTTGCGGTCAAGGCCAACTCCAATCAGGCGGTGTTGGCAACGCTCGCCCGGCTCGGTGCTGGCATGGACGTGGTGTCGGAAGGCGAATTGCGACGGGCTCGGGCTGCCGGGGTTGCGGCCAACAAGATTATTTTTGCTGGCGTAGGCAAGACGCGCGAAGAGATGGCGTACGCCCTCAACGAGGGCATCCTCGGGTTCAACGTCGAGAGCGAGCCTGAACTCGATATGCTGAGCGCGGTCGCCTCTTCCATGGGTAAGACGGCGCGCATCGCTATCCGCGTCAACCCGGACGTCGATGCCAAAACCCACGCCAAGATCTCGACCGGCAAGTCGGAGAACAAGTTCGGCATCCCGTACGCGGACGCGCCTGAGCTGTATGCTCATGCCGCGACGCTGCCGGGCATCGACGTTGCCGGTATTCACATGCACATCGGCAGCCAGATCACCGAGCTTGCGCCGTTCGGCGATGCCTTCGCGCTCATGCGCAGCATGGTGCTCGACCTGCGGGCGGCCGGTCACAACATCCGCCATCTCGACATCGGTGGCGGGCTTGGCGTGCCCTATCGCGGCGTAAACGATATTCCGCCATCACCCGCCGACTATGCTGCCATCGTACGCGAAAGCTTAAGCGATCTTGGGCTGAGCTTAATCCTCGAACCGGGCCGAATGATCGTCGGCAATGCGGGGGTTCTGGTCTCCAAGGTCATCTTCGCCAAGGAAGGCGCCGACCGCACCTTCACGATTGTCGATGCGGCTATGAACGATCTGATCCGGCCCACGTTGTATGAAGCCCATCACGATATCTGGCCGGTGGAAGAAGCCAAGTCCGCGACCGCGCCCGTCCAGCAAGACATCGTCGGACCGGTTTGCGAGACGGGAGATTATCTGGCCATTGACCGCGTGCTACCCGTCTTCGTGCCGGGCGATCTCATTGCCGTGATGACGGCTGGTGCCTATGGCGCGGTCATGTCGTCGACGTACAATTCGCGCCCGCTCGTGCCTGAGGTGCTGGTGCGCGGGGCGGAGTTCGCCGTCGTGCGTCCGAG
>JANOVN010000285.1:0-7400 GCA_031417455.1 Hyphomicrobiaceae bacterium
TTGGCCGCCTCGACGCATTTGAATTGCCCGGCTGCACCAATGGGTCCAGGGCGGGCACGGATTGCCAATCCGTTGCCGTTCACCATTTCGACATCCTGTGTGGGGGGAAACGGGTTTCATGGTCCGATGTCGCCTATTCAAATGCGTCGAGGCGGCCAACGACTGGATAACGCCGCGCCGGGCCAGGCGTCGTTACAACGCGATTGCCGATCTTGGTGCAGGCATAGGGCATCACGAGCACAGACCCTGCCGCAAGGCTGGCCTGGGAACCGGCGCCCAAACCCGCGCCAATTCCGGCCAAAATCGCAAAAAATGCCTGAACTCGCCGACGCCCCACAAGAAACTCCCCACTACGCAACGTGTCTCAACCACCGCCCGGTTTGAGTGCTTTGGAACAACGGCATGACTGTGGCAGCCTTGCGATTTCTCGATTGTCCACTTTGCGCATCGCCCCGTGCTAGGCTAGAACATAAAAGGAAAGCGTCTGCTGCGTGGGGCATAAGCATATGACGATGGCCGCAAATGTAGGGTCCATAAATGGCACCGCGCCGCCTCAGACCTCGTTGGGCACCGTGACGATGAACCCCGCAGCGGCGGCAGCGCAAGACCCCTTTTGTGCGTGCGAAAAATTCTTGCCCGTCACCAAGTCGGCCCTGATGGACCGCCTCACCATGCCGGGCCGATGGCCGAACCAATCCCAACGCGAAGCCCGGCGCTTTTTCCGCTATCTCGATTACTGGCGTCAACAGCAGTACGCCATACGTCTACTTGGTTTAATCGAGGCCTACGAACCCTTCAGTCCTGACACCGACCTGCTCGTTACGCGCCACTATGCGCCGCCAGAACGCTTGCAACTTCAAAAGCAGGTGATGGCCGGTGCCGAGCAACTTCTGCGGCAGGCCAACTACACCCGCATCGACCCTGCGCAAGTCAACCTGATCGTGACGCAGGAGTCGGCCTATGGCCTCGATCTATCCGTCGATCTGGCAGCCTTTGAAGAAATCGCCATCTACTATCGCGGCGTCTCCAACCGGAAAAACAGCCGCCGCAATCCGAAAAAATTCTTCCGCAAGGAAGAATTCGAGGTGCCGATTTTCCGCCGTCTCTGCGTGATCTTCAAATTGGCGTCGTTTGATGACCGGGTCGCCAAAGTGATGAAGGACAACGGCTGGGCCCGCCAAGACGCGGCAAGCCACGTCAAAAAGTTGCGCGCCCACCTTCCTGCGGAGGTGAAGGAAGGCAACGTCTACATGAAGTTGTTCCGCAACATCCCCCGCACCGACATCGAGATGGTGTTCCCCAACACGCAAGTGCGCTTCCGCTTGAAGGACAAGCTCCGCCTCGGCGCGACCGCAGGCGGTGGCTTGGGCTTTGGCATCTTCACTTCGGCTGGCAAGGTCGCGCTGCTGGCGTCCAACCCTGTGGGTGCGGCGGGCGCAGCGTTGGGCCTCGGCGGCGTTGCCTTCCGTCAAGCCATGAGCTTCGTCAACCAGAAGCAAAGATACATGGTGGTGATGGCCCAGAACCTCTACTTCCTCTCCATGGCTGACAACGGCAGCGTGATCGTCGAACTCGCCGCCCGCGCCGCCGAAGAAGACATCAAGGAAGAGTGGTTGTTGTATTCAATTCTGGCCAAGACCGACGCGAGCCGTGCCGATCTGCCAGCAATCGATCATGCCATCGAAAAATTCTTGAAGAACGAATTCGGCGTCTCCGTCGATTTCGACGTCGAGGATGCCCTTGAGCGGCTCATCGCCGATGGCATCGTAACTGAAGACGCCGCCGGCACATTCACCACGCTGCCGCCCAAGCAGGCCGCACTTTACATCGATGGCAAGTGGGACATTGTTCTGGACACCCTGCCAGACCCAGGCCACAGCTCCGGTGACGAAGCCGCGAGCGCGCAAGAGGTCGCCACCTGACGCTCACTTACGGCAAAGACCGCTTTTCAAAGCCCAGCCTTCGATTGTCGCGGCCACGACTGCGACGTCGAAGGTGATCATTCCGGCCGCGTCGGTATCGGAAGTAAAGCTGATCCAGCACAGATATTCGCGCTCGACCTTCCCCTTGCTACACTCGACGGTGCGGATACGCAGGTTCTTGTCGTGCCGTGCGTCGCCGCGTTGTGCTTCCCGCTCGTAGGCAGCCTGAACGATGTCGACGGTCGGCTCGTTACCGGCTGCTTGAGCAAAGCCAATAGCGCCGGCCGTCAACATGAAGATGTAGGTCATGAAACACGCTTGGCTAGAAATTCGCACCGCCGACTCCGTCGACTTTAGAAATTAAAGGATGCGTCGTTCTACCAATTCTATGCGTTCTCGTGTTGGTTTAGACCCGACGAGGGTCTGATGGGCCGATCCGACCATAATACCAAACCGCATAAGTACTGACTTATGCGGTTTGGTATCCGCGCGTGGGGTTGGTGGGGCGGCCACGCGCAAAGCAAAGAGGATACCAGCCCGCAGCCTGTCGAACGAAGAGTCAAAAATTCTGCGGGCTGGTATAAGGTCGCGCAAAAATTTGCGGCCATACGTGGCCGGGCTCACGCGTCATCACTCGACATTGCCCGCCGCGTATGCCAACCACGGCAACTACCAGAAAGGTCGGTTGCCGTGAGCCAGCATGTTGCGAGCCTGATTGTCGACGATAAGGATGCAGCCCACACCTTGGCGGCGGCACTACAGGACCTGATCGAGCCGACCCCTGACGCACTCACGCTGTTCGAGCACGGCCCGCCCATAGGCGATCCAACCGCTCCCGCCGGTGTGGCCGACGTTAAGGCCATCGTCCGCTGGAAAATCGACGCCTATTACGATCATGCCCCCGATGCGGAGACGCTGCGCCAGGAGCTCTGCGTCGTCACGGGCATGCAAGTGCCTGCCCTTTCCGTCGATCCGGTGCCCGACAATAATTGGGTTGCCATGTCCCAAGCGGCTTTACCCCCGGTAAGCGCCGGGCGCTTCGTGATCCACGGCAGCCACGACAACGACCGCGTTCCTCAGGGCCCCAACTCCATAATGATCGACGCTGGTGAAGCCTTCGGCACCGCCCACCACGCCACCACCTCGGGCTGCCTCACGGCCATCGACCGCGTCACGCGCACGCGGCGCTACCGCAACGTCCTCGACCTAGGCTGCGGCTCGGGTGTGCTCGCCATCGCCGTTGCGCGCGTGCTGCCCAAGGCGCTCATCCTGGCGAGCGACCTGGACGAACCCTCCGTCGCGGTCGCTGCTGAAAACATGCGTCTCAACGGCGTCGCCAGCCGCATCCACGTCTTCGCAGCCGCCGGTCTCGATCACCCCTTCATCCGTCAAGCCGGCCGTTTCGACCTGCTGATCGCCAACATCCTGGCCAACCCGCTCATCATGCTGTCGAAGAGCATCGCGCAGGCCGTCGAACCCGGCGGCACTGTCCTGCTCTCGGGGCTCCTGATCCCCCAAGCACCCCAAGTCATTGCCGCCTACCGGGCATCCGGCTTCCAACTCGTCCGCCATGATCGCGTCTACGGCTGGTCGACGCTGGAATTAAAGCGGCTCTGAAGCCAGAGGCTGATCGTCCATGTTCCAATCCTTCGACCCACCGCAGGCCGCACAAGCAACAGCTCCCCGCGTAGCAGCCTTGCGCGCTCTGATGGTTAAGCTGGGCATCGACGCTGTCTTGATACCCCGCGCCGACGAGCACCAGAACGAGTACGTGCCCCCGTGCGCCGAACGGCTCGCATGGATGACCGGCTTCACCGGCTCGGCTGGCCTGGCAGTCGTCGCGGCAAAGTCGGCAGCCGTCTTCGTCGATGGCCGCTACACCGTGCAAGCGCCCCAGGAAGTCGACACCGCCATCTTCGACGTGAAAGGCATCCGTGGCACCGATCTGATGCCCTGGCTCTCGCAAGCGCTCCCGGTTGGCGCCACTGTCGGCTTCGACCCAAAGCTCCACACGCTTTCTGAAATTGAGCAGTTAAAACAGCAGCTTGAAGACAACAGTTTTACCCTCAAAGCCGTTGCACGCAACCCCATCGACCGCGTGTGGGGCAGCGAACGCCCTGCCGATCCTTCCGGTCCCATCGTTGTCCAGCCGATAGAACGCGCCGGACGTGCGCCCGCCGAAAAAATCGCCGAACTGCAAAAGGCGCTCAAAGCCGCCGGCCACGATGCCGTTGTCCTCACAGCGCCCGATAGCATCTGTTGGCTGCTCAATATCCGCGGCAGCGATGTCGCCCACAACCCCATCGTGCTCGCTTATGCCATCGTCCCCGTCAGCGGCAAACCCGACTTGTTCGTCGCGCCCGCAAAGCTAACTCCGCAAGCCAAGTCACACCTGTCCCCGCTTGTTAAACTCCGCGCACCCGAAACACTGGAAGAAGCGCTTGCAACGCTGAAATCCTCGCAAAAGACAGTCCGCCTTGCTCCGGGCGCGAGCTGGTGGCTCTACAAAAAGCTCGGCGGCAACGCGCAAGCGAAGCGGATCAAGAAAGCCGTTGATCCCTGCACCGATCCTAAAGCCATCAAGAACGCCGCCGAAATCGAAGGCGCTCGCGCAGCCCACATCCGCGACGGCGCGGCGGTGACCCGCTTCCTCGCCTGGTTCGACGAGACAATCGCTAAAGGCTGCCTCGACGAAATCACCGCAGTCAAAGCGCTTGAGGCGATGCGCCACGAAACCGGCGCGCTGAAAGAAATCTCGTTCCCCACCATCTCCGGCTCTGGCCCGCACGGCGCGATCGTCCACTACCGCGTCAACGAAGCGACCAACCGCACCGTCATACCCGGCGAATTATTCCTGCTCGACAGTGGCGGCCAATACGCCGACGGCACGACGGACATCACCCGCACCCTCGCCACCGGGACGCCCACCAAGGAGATGCGTGAACGCTTCACCCTGGTGCTGAAAGGCATGATTGCGGTGACGCTGGCCAAATTCCCGCGCGGCACTCGCGGCATCGACCTGGACCCCTTCGCCCGTCGCGCGCTCTGGGCCGCCGGCCTCAACTACGACCACGGCACCGGCCACGGCGTCGGCAGCTACCTCTCGGTCCACGAAGGCCCGCAGTCGATCTCCAAAGCCGGCATGGTCGAATTGAAACCCGGCATGATCTGTTCGAACGAACCCGGCTACTACAAGGCGGGCAGCTACGGTATCCGGATCGAAAACCTAGTCGTCGTAACCGAGCCCCAAGACGTCGGCGGCGATGCACCCGTTTTGGGGCTGGAAACCCTGACACTCGTCCCCATCGACCGCCGTTTGATCGTGGCGGAAATGCTCGACCCCGCTGAACGCACCTGGCTCGACGCCTACCACAAGCGTGTCGCCGATACGCTGAGCCCGCTCGTCGACCCCCAAACCCGCCGCTGGCTTAAAGCCGCCACGTCCAAGCTCTGATACCATCGCACCGGCACAGCGCTTCAACCTGAGCCTCGAGCCCACCTGCCTCCCTTCACGCCCCCAGGCCGTCGGGAGCGACGCGACCCGCAGCAAGCCGCGCGTCATCGCGGAGCGATGCTGAGCTTCGGGGCCGGAGCGCCACTGCGCGTGAGGCCATATCAAGCCACGTTCCTTCACGGCCGGAGGCCGTAGGGAGCGCCGCGACCCGTGGCAAGCCGCGCCCCGGCCGGAGCGCCACAGCGCGTGAGGCCATATCAAGCGACGTTGAGCACGTCGTTCTCGATCTCTTCCATGTCGCTATCGGAAAACCCGAAGTGATGCCCGATTTCGTGGATCAGCACGTGGGTAATGATCTCGCCCAGGCTGTCCTCGCCGTTGGTCCATTCGTCGAGAATGGCGCGGCGGTACAGAAACACCATGTCGGGATCGCGTGGTAGATCGCCGGTGCTCTGGTTGTTGAGGCTCACGCCCTGATATAGCCCGAGCAGCTCGAATGGGCTTTCGATCTCGAGTTCATCGAGCACATCGTCCTCGGCGAAATCGACGACCCGGATCACAAGATCCCCGCACATCTGCCGGAATTGCCCTGGCAAACGCTCCCAGGCCGCCGAAGCAATACCTTGAAAAACCGCGAGGTCAGGAACCATCGCGTCACGCCATTCAGTCATCGACGCCATTCGATCCTCCCATCAGCACGGCGGCCCGCCAGCGCAGGCAAACCGGTGCTGAACAAAATTGAGCTGGAACATGTAGCACCCTTCCACGTTTTGACCAGACGCCCGAACAGGGCGGCTTGCTGATTAACCTTGTCCCAATGAATCCTTGTCAGTGTTGCCTCGTGGCATATGCTGCATGGCAACAAAATGAGCCAATGCATAGAGTTAGGGCGACAAGATGATTTCAGAATTGAGCTTCATGCCGCCGCTGATCCTTCGACCCCCGGGCAAAGACAAGACCATAAAATTTCCACTCGATTTGAAAGTTTTTACCGCAGGCAGTGACAAGCGGGATGTTTACGCCCTGCGCTATCGTGCTTTCATAAAGGATGGAGTAATCAGCCCGCGCGAGGATAAGTTATTCTCAGATGCTTACGACGATCTTGAAACCACATGCACTCTCGCCGCCTACCAAGGCCGCACGTGCGTCGGATCTTTCAGATTGGCCTTCGGCGAAGGCCGCACCGGCGAAGAAACCATGCCGTGCCAGGCCATCTTTCCTGAGATCGGTTCCCTCGAAGCCAAAGGCTTTCATCGCCTCGTCGAGTTTGGCCGGATGGTCGTCGAACCCACACTCAACAACACCAGCTTCCGCACCACGCTCTATGCAACGCTGGTTCGCGCAGGCATGATCGTCGCGCAAGCCGGTAAGACCGATTTCGGCCTGATCTCGGTTCATCCCAATTTGGCGAAATTCTATGAGTTGATGTGCGGGTTCAAAACCATGGCGCGGGCCGAAACCTATCCCGGTATCAACGCGCCAGCCGTCCTGCTCGGTCGCAATTTCCGCGCGCTCGACCGCAAGCGCACGCAACAAAACCCGTTCTTCCGCGTCACGCCCGACGAGGTCACCCTCGCCCGCGCGCAACTTTTCCCAAGCATGCGGGATATGGCAATCGGCTAAGCCAATTCAGCTCTTCGGTGCTGGCAGCTCTTGCACGCAGTCAGCCAAACCCTTCCCTTCCCACTGTTGCCCCGGACGGCCCTGCACGTGCCGATCCGGGGTCGTTACCAAGTCATTGTGAGTTATACCAACGCGCATAAGTTCTGACTTATGCACGTTGGTATCCGCGCGTGGGGTTGGTGGGGCGGCCACGCGCAAACAAAGGAGAATACCGTCGCGCACCCGACGAACCAAAGAGTCAAAACTTCTGCGCGACGGTATTATACCAACGCGCATAAGTTCTGACTTATGCACGTTGGTATCCGCGCGTGGGGTTGGTGGGGCGGCCACGCGCAAACAAAGGAGAATACCGTCGCGCAGCCGACGAACCAAAGAGTCAAAACTTCTGCGCGACGGTATTA
>JANOVN010000286.1:0-7559 GCA_031417455.1 Hyphomicrobiaceae bacterium
CCATCATCGGCTACTTGCTGATCGGTACCGACAACACCGCCCGCAAACTCGTCGAAGCCGAGCAGAAAAAGCTCGATCAACGACTCCGCGATCAGCAATTTTATACTCGCTCCTTAATTGAATCCAATATCGACGCCATCATGACGACCGACCCCTCCGGCATCATCACCGATGTCAACAAGCAGATGGAGGCGCTGACGGGGTGTACGCGCGACGAACTCATCGGCGCTCCGTTCAAGAACTACTTCACCGACCCCGATCGGGCGGAGTCGGCCATTAAGCTGGTGTTGGGCGGGAAAAAGGTCTCGGACTTCGAATTGACCGCGCGCTCCCGCGACGGCAAGCAGACGGTCGTTTCCTACAACGCGACCACGTTTTACGACCGGGACCGCACGCTACAGGGCGTCTTTGCAGCAGCACGCGATGTTACCGAGCGCAAACTTGTCGAAGTGGAACTCCAAAAGGCAAAGGCCGCCGCTGAAAGCGCGAGCCGCACGAAGTCAGATTTTCTCGCCAGTATGAGCCATGAAATCCGCACACCCATGAACGCGATCATGGGAATCGCCGACCTCCTTGCTAAGACAGACCTCACTGCGGAGCAGGACAAATACGTTCAGATCTTCCGCCGGTCTGGGGACAATTTGCTCAATCTGATCAACGATATTCTCGACCTATCAAAGGTCGAAGCCTCGCAGCTCGAATTGGAGAAAACCGGCTTTTCGCTGACGGACCACCTCGAAAAAGTGCAGGAAATGGTCTCTGCCCGTGCGCATGAAAAGGGATTGGCGCTGACCTTCGAAATCGCGGCCGGTACGCCCACCGAGTTGGTCGGTGACCCCACGCGCCTGCAACAAGTGCTGATGAATTTGCTTGGAAATTCCGTCAAGTTCACGGAAGCTGGATGTGTGTCTTTAAAAGTCGAGTCGGCGTTCGATTCAGCGGTTCCGACCGCCTTGCTCTTCACTGTCAACGACAGCGGCATCGGGATCCCAACCGAAAAATTGGATCATATCTTCGAGCGCTTCACGCAAGCCGATTCATCGACGACCCGGCGCTTTGGTGGCTCGGGTTTGGGACTGACGATCTGCAAACGTCTCGTCGAGCTCATGGGCGGACGCATTTGGGTTGCAAGCAACCTCGGGGAAGGCAGCACATTCTCCTTTTCCGTGCCCTTTGAAATATGGGCCGCGGGCGTTCACAAATCGGGTCGGCCGGTAGACGCAGGCACCAGCCGCCCGCGCCAACCTCTGCGCATTCTCCTGGCGGAAGACTCCCCAGACAACTGCACGATCACGCTCGCTTACCTGGAAGATACGCCCTACGTCATCGACATCGCCGAAACGGGCGCTATCGCCTGTGAAAAATTTGCGGCCGGACGTTACGACCTCGTTCTGATGGACCGCCAAATGCCGGTTATGGACGGATTGACCGCGACCCGGCAAATCAGGGCTTGGGAACTTGCCAACGAGCGTCAGCCTACACCCATCATCGCTTTGACCGCTTCTGCACTCAAAGGCGACCGGGAAAAGTGCATGGCCGCTGGATGCACCGCATTTCTGACGAAGCCGATAAAGCAGCAAGTCTTGTTGCAGGCGATCGAGAAGCACGTCGTCATCGCATCACACGCGTTTGCCAATGATTCCACCGGGTTGCTCGCCGGGGCTAAGTTCGAAAACCCCAGAATTGCGTTACATGTCCCAGCCTTTCTCGCCAATTGCCGGCAAGACAGCACCGAAATCGGCGAAGCGCTGCGCCAGTTGGATTTTGGCGTAATTTCTCGGTTGGCGCACAATATGGGAGGTGCTGGCGGGATGTTCGGCTTCCATGCCATAACCGACTTGGGAAAAGCCCTTCAACAAGCCGCAGATGCCGGCAACATCGGCGCCTCCCGCGAATTGGCACATGCTCTTGCCGAGGTCATCCATACGGCGTCGGCCTTGGATGCGGCGCGCGCTGGACCAGCGGGATCAGAAAACGAAATTATAACGAATAGCTGAGCTTCCCGCCTTGCCTGTCCGGCAGACGAAGCACCACCGACCGCCGCGCCGTCGTCAATTGACCGGCGCGGACGAGTACCCACGCTTGGGCGCAAACTCGCTGACCCTAGCGGATTCGAATGTTGTTGAGCGAGCCTAAGAGCCCAAACGCTTGCAGTAACCAGATAATGACAACGACGACGACAACGCCATTGAGGATAGACTTTATTTTGCCGTCCATCGGAATGTAGTTGTTGACGAGCCACAGTAGGACGCCGACGACAATGAGGACGATGACAACTTGCTGTAGGTCCATATTCGTTCTTTCTGTGAAATTTAAATTGCCGCCAGAAAGAAGCGTAACTCATGCATGAATAGGCAGCGAGTGCCGGAAACTACTCAGCTCGTGGCAGCCGACCCCGTATTCCGCTCCGCCGCAGAGCGTGCGATCCAGTCGCGGTAGCCTGCTGCATCGCCGAAGTCGAGAAACTCGCGGTAATGCTCGTGGGCGGCGACCAATTTGCGTGCGTGCTTGATCGGGCACCAATATTGTTCTGTGCGCGCTGCGACCTCTCTCACGAAGGCAATGACGCCACCGACATAGGAACAGTAAGCGCAGTTCAGCTTTTCCAGCCCATTGAGGTAGGGGAGGTATTGCCTGTCGAAGACGAGATAATCCCTGCGTCTGACTTTCTCGATCCCGTAGGCTGGAAAGCAGATCGCCTGATACAGCATGACCCATAAATCGATCACAACAAACGGAATGATCAGCGAATAAATGAACGGTGCCGTCAGAGCGACGAGAGGACGGGCGTTGAGGACGTATTTGTGCAGCCGCGTTTTCAATTCTTTATGCCGCCGCAGGACTTCCTCTTCGAAAGCGATCCGCCCGTGTTCCAGACTATAACGCAGGCCGGCGCGGCTCTTGGCCACTTCAGCTTCTAGCTCGGTCTCCAGCGCTTTGATCTGCTCGATCAGCGTCATTGCAGTTCCAGTCATGGGCGGCATTCCCTTCGCATTTTTTGTGGAGCCAAAAAAGGCACGGTTTGGCGGAAGAGATATCGCGTTGTTGGTGGTCTGGGCTTCGTTCCGCCGCCGTGCATCCGTGCTCAGCCCCCGATAGATAGTGACAGAAGTTCGTCATGCCTTGAGGGCAGCGGCAGGCCTTGCGCTGGCGGTGCGGTCGACGAGGTGGGTGGTGGGAAAATTCAGGATCCAGGTCAGGCCCGTGGGAGCGTAGTCCATGGTGACGTCGCCGTCGAGCGATTGCGCGACCATGCGTTCCGTGACGATGTGGCCAAAGCCGGTACGGGCGGGTTTGGTAACGGGGGGACCACCGCGCTCTTCCCAGGAGATGCGGAGGCCATTGCGATTGTCGCTCATCTTCACAAACGCCCAGTGGACGGCAATTTCTCCGCTGGGACGGGAGAGTGCGCCATACTTGACGGAATTGGTCGCCAGTTCGTGCAGCGCGAGGCCAATGGCTTGAGCGGCTTCAACGCTGACGTAGACATCTGGACCAGACAATTCGAGGCGGGAGCCGGCGCTTTCAGAGAAGACTTGGATATGCTTCGATACCAGGTCGCGCAACGAGGCTGCCGCCCAGTTCTGGCTGACGAGCAGGTCGTGGGAAGCGGCGAGGCCTTGAATGCGGCTCGAAAAGCGTTTCTCGAAATCGCCGAGGCTGTCGGACGAACGGACGGTTTGACGGGCCATGGCATTGATGACGGCGAGCAGATTTTTGGAACGATGGGTCAGCTCGCGCATCAGGAAGTGCTGGTGTTGGTCGGCGGCTCTTTTTTCGGTGATGTCGTGAGCGATCGTCGACATGCCGATGACCGTACCGTGGTTGTCGCGAATGGGGGCGAGGTCGAGGGAGACATCGATCATTGTGCCGTCTTTGTGGAGACGTTGAGTTTCGGTGCGGACGCGTTCGCCAGCGCGAGCGAGTTCAAGCTGTGCCATGGCGTCGGCAGCGAGCTCGGGCGGGATGATGAGCATCTTTGGTTTGCCGATTATCTCTGCGGCTCTGTAACCGAACATGCGTTCGGCCCCAGGGTTCCAGGAGATTACATTTCCGTCAACGCCTACGCTAAGGATGGCGTCGCCTGAGGAGGCGATGATGGCGGCTAAGTGCGCCAGTTTGGCCCCGGCGTGCTCGAAAGCGGCGCTGACCTCCGACAATTCGGTGATCTTATGAGGAATGACGGGAAGCGGGCGGCCTTCGACGAGGGCAACGGAGGCTTCGCTAAGTTTGCGGACCGGCTCGGAGATGTGGGTTGCCATGCGCCAGGCGACGGCCAGACTTGCGAGCGAGACCGCGAGGCCGATAAGCAGGACCAGCCTTTGTGTCCGGCGCAGGGGAGCGTTCAATTCGTCTTTGGGAACAGCGACGACGGTCGTCCATCCTGTCACGAGAGAACGCTGGAACGAATTCGCGGAAACGAGCCCCTCAAGAGTGACGTTGTCGAATTCACCGACATCGCTCTCGCCTCGGGCGGCCATGGCCAACTCGGGTCGCGCAGGTTTGCCAATGGTGGCGGCTGAATTCAGGCTGCGCGAAATAAATAGGCCCTTGTTATCGACGACCGCAGAAACCCAGTTGGGTTGAAGGCGGGCTTGCGCAAACACGACGCTCAACGGCTGTGGATCGAAGATGCCCTGGGCGAAATAGAGCAGTTTGCCGTCGTGCACGATAGGCACGGCAATCGAAATCGCAGCTGGGTTGGTCCCGTTACTTGGGATAATCCCCGAAACAAAAATGACGTCGGACCATTGGCCGTTGATGGCTCGCATCTGCGTGAAATGAAGCGGCTGCTGGCCGGACTGCGGGTTGGTCGAAAACAGTTCGCGGCCTGTGGGATCAAAGATTGTGAGTGGGCCCTTGGTCGTTGCAGCGACTGTTTGTGCATGTGCGCGGAACGCTTCGAAATTGCCGCTCATGAGGTCGGGGGAAAGGGCTAGACCCTTGAGCACGCCACTCAACTTGAAAATTTCACGTTCCAAAAGAAACGTGATGTTGTTGGCGGCGTCGTAGCGCATGGCTTCGATCACACGGCGTTCGGCGTCTGCATACCTGTAGGCAAGCCAAGCAGACATGGCGAGCAGGGGAATGAGCAAGACGCAGATCAACGAAATCACGCGCGTGCGGATGTCGAAGTCGCGGTTCCAGAGACGATCAAGTTGCGACATTGTCACCGGTCATGCGTTTGCGACGTTCGATAGGAAGCGTAGAGGTAAGCCGACCTTGGGCAAACGGCATTTCTCGTAACAAATTCGGAGTGCTGGGTTTTTTAGGCAGTAATCAGGCGGGTATAGCTACTGGTGGATTGGTTTTCGATAGTGACACCGCCTGCCTTAATGTCCGTCGCTTGCGGCGGGGCGGCTGGCTTCGAACAGAAACCAAGTGCGGCGCTCGGTTTCATCGATATAAACTTCGAGCACGCTGGCCGTGGCGACATCGTCATTGTCGTCGCACACGCCGTGGGCTTTGCGCATATTTTCAGCCATCGCTTTGTTATCTGCGATGAGCTCGTTCAGCATGTCACCCGGGGCGACGAAATCTGCGGTGTTGTCAGCGATGGTGGCGAGGCCTGCGGCGTGGGCGAGCCCCAGTAGCGTGCGCTGACCGAGCTTGCGGACGCGTTCGGCTAGGGGATCGATGGTGGCGAAGATTTGTTCTGCCTGCTCATCCAACATCAAATGATAGTCGCGGAAGTGGGGTCCGCTGATGTGCCAGTGGAAATTCTTGGTCTTGAAATAGAGCGCAAACGCGTCGGCGACAAGCACGTTCACTGCTTTCGCAACGGCCGCGGTCTGCTTGTCATTCAGGTCGCTGGGCGTCGCCAATTTGCTGATTTTCTTCATCGGCATGGCGACGGCTGCTGGTTTCGTAGCCGACATTGAACAACTCCCCTGATTGGTTTTGCCATTGAGAATGGCTTATCGAAAAAATTGAGAAGCCACGAATTCCGCGCGGCGTCGTTGGTTGCTTGAATTCAGAGCCTTTGCCCGTTTGGACTCATCACAAAATCCCAAGGAAGTGCATCGCGATGATTGCGATGATGGGAACACCGGCGAACCACAAAACAACGTCGCGCATATCAGATCCTCCTGTGTAAACTTCGTGAGATGAGAACGTACGCGGTTGAAATCAGTTCCTTCTATCAGTAAAATTTTCAGCGCACCGCTGGAGGTGACAAAAAAATCCTACGGAACGCGACGTTCCGCAAGATTGGTTCTAGCGTAGCAAATAAATTATGCCGCCGAACGCGTGGCTTTATTTTCAAAGAACAGGGCCTGACTGATGATCGCTTTGACCGTTTCGGATTGGAACGGCTTATTGATGAGAAAAGTCGGCTCGGGGCGTTTGCCAGTGAGAAGGCGTTCGGGATAGGCGGTGATAAAGATCACCGGCACTTCGAACGATTTGAGGATGTCGTTAACGGCGTCGAGGCCAGAACTTCCGTCAGCGAGTTGAACGTCGGCGAGAACGAGGCCGGGCTTGTGCTTGTTGAAGGCGGCAAGAGCTGTCTTGTGGGTGCTGGCTGTTGCGCAAACGCTATGGCCCAGCGAGGTCACGAGATCGGACAGATCAAGCGCGATGAGGGGCTCGTCTTCAATAATGAGCACCGACGTTGCGACTTGCTCGGCGATTTCCTTGCCAGCCTGGTCGATCAGCTTACGCACGTCATCTTCGGTGGTGTCGAGCACCTGTGCAACCTTTGTGATCGACAAACCTTCCACCGTGATCAGCAGGAAAGCTTGCCGTGGGCGGCTACTGATGGCTTCAAGCCGCCGCTCCGGGGCGTTGCCGAGCGACAGATCGCGGCCTGTGCCTTTGGAGTCATTCAAGGCAATCGAGTTCCACACTTTGAGAAACGTCTGAAAAACTGCGGTCTTGGTATCCATGTTTTTGGGAAACATCGAACTGTCGGCAACGAGGGCTTCGAGCATCGCGACGACGTAGGCATCGCCGCTTTCCTGGCTGCCCGACAGCGCGCGCGCAAATCGGCGCAAAAAGGGCAACTCTGGAACGATGGTCTGTGAAAGCGTCATGATGACTCCCGTAATTCTTGCGTACCTGCCAGCGCAGTACGTACCCCAAACTCATGAGCTAAACGCGCGCGCGAGCAGAATAGCTTATCTGCCCGTTGCCCGGCCCAACGCGACAGGAACCTTGGTCGCGATGAAAAGTTCCATCGTGTCATGATTATTTTTTTTCGGCAATTTTCAGGCCTGCAGCCTTTCGGGCCGCGAAGGACAGCTAGTTGGGTGGAAGCAGTACGATGCAATAGGCCAGAAACGATAAGGATGCGATGAAGGCTGCTCCAAACACGCCCTCTGCCGTAAAACACTGAACGAACCATTTCTTAGAGCCCCCCGTCAAGTCCCGCTGGTCCAGTGGCAACGGTTGCCGTGAATTGCGGGGTGCGCCCGCAGTAGGACTGCAGACTGCCCGTACCGATACTATCCCATGAACCGCTGTTTGCGTGCGATGAGGCCCGGCGTTCGTATCGGACACTGGCTCACTCACCCTTGGTGGTGTGTGTGTGTGCATCACAGATCTCGCTTCGACAGGAG
>JANOVN010000287.1:0-7123 GCA_031417455.1 Hyphomicrobiaceae bacterium
GCCTGCAATCACTAGACGCACCTTCCGCCGTCCACTTCCAGGCAGGCGCCGGTGATGAAAGAGCTGGCGGGGGGCGGCGATCAGGGCTATCGCCCTTAACCCATTCGTCGATGCTGGCATCGCTGGCGATGACGGGACGCCCCTCGAACTCCCGTTTTGTTACGCCAAGGGAAAGTTAGCCGATCCGCATGCCCGAGGAACCGGCAAGGTTGGCGGCTTCGGTGCGGTAGTAGCTAGCTGGGTAGGTACCGAGGATTTTGACTTCAAAGGAGAAGAACGAAAGCTCCTCAAGCGAAAGTTGAACCGGGCGATCATTGGGGTGGCCTTCGATGTCGGCAAAGAACATGGAGGCGTTGAAGGTGCCTTCGAGCTGATAGCTTTCGAGCTTGGTGATGTTGACGCCGTTGGTCGCAAAACCGCCCAGCGCCTTGTAGAGCGCTGCTGGCACGTTGCGGACGCGAAACAGGAACGTGGTGATGACCGCCCCGTTGCCGGGCTCGGCATCGTCGGGTTCGTTGGCGAGGACGACAAAACGGGTCGTATTGTGGGCTTCGTCCTCGACGTCGCTCTGGAGGATTTTGAGGCCGTAGATTTGCGCGGCGAGGCTTGACGCGATGGCGGCTATGGCGGTGTCGCCGCTTTCGGCGACGAGACGGGCGGAGCCTGCCGTGTCGGCCTCGGGGATGGGTTTCAAGCCTAGCTTGCGCAGGGTCTTGCGGCATTGACCCAGCGCCTGGGTGTGACTGTAGACCTGCTTGACGGTCGCCAGCGTCGCGGTGGGCAGGGCCATCAACTGGTGGCGGACACGCAGGAAGTGCTCGCCGGTCACGTACAAGTCCGCTTTGGGCAGCAGGTGATGGATATCGGCGACGCGGCCTGCGACCGAGTTTTCAATCGGGATCATCGCATAACGGCATTCACCCAACTTCACTGCCGCCAGCGCGTCCTCGAACGTCGGGCACGCCACGGGTTCCAAGCCGGGGAACGCCTCCTTGCAGGCTAGGTGCGAATTGGCACCGGGTTCGCCCTGGTAGGATATGCGGGGCGGCGTGTTGGCGTTTGACATGTGGCCTCTGGCGGAACGGTTGGCGGCATCGCAATGGCGGTATCGTGTCCTACTGCCTGGATGGGTGGGGCGGCAAGGGGAAGGCACCGGGCGGGCGTCGACAGTATGGCAGTGACGATACGCGCAGTCAGCGGACGATGCGAATGCGCCAGTGATGTGATTCTAACACTGGGTACCCACTCACCAACGTCATCGAGGCGTTGGTGCCGCAAGTCCCTCACCTGAGCGTCATCGCGCAGCGATGCTTCGCACCTGTCCGTCATCGCGCAGCGATGCTTCGCATCGACGGACATTCTCTCTCGTACCGGGAAAATGCTCTAGTGCGCGCGCTCGACGCAGAACTTGATGACGTCCTGGAGGGCGGACTTGGGCGGACTGTCGGGGAAGATCGCCATGGCGTCGCGGGCGATGCCGCCGTAACTGCGGGCGCGTTCCAAGGTTGCTTCGATGGCCTTGTGGCGGCGCATGAGCGAGACCGCGTGTTCGAAGTCGGCGTCTTGGATGTCGCCATCCACGATGGTGCGTTTCCAGAAGTCGCGCTCGTCTTGAGTGCCGCGGCGGAAGGACAAGATAATGGGTAGCGTGATCTTGCCTTCGCGGAAGTCGTCGCCGGTTGATTTACCCAAGCGCGAGCTGTCACCGGCGTAGTCGAGTGCGTCGTCCACCAACTGAAACGCGATGCCAAGATTTTTGCCATAGCTTTTGAGCGCGCTGACTTCGGCGGCGGGGCGTTCGGCGATGGCACCGCCCGATTCGGCGGCCCCCGCAAAGAGGGCTGCGGTCTTGGCGTTGATGATGGCCAAGTATTCGTCTTCGGTGGTTGCGGTGTTTTTGGCGGCGGCGAGTTGCATCACCTCGCCTTCGGCGATGACGGCAGCAGCATTCGATAATATCTTGAGCACCTGCATGTTGCCGACATCGACCAGCATTCGGAATGCCTGACCCAGCAGGAAGTCGCCGACGAGCACGCTCGCCTGATTGCCCCAGATCATGCGGGCAGTTTTCTTGCCGCGGCGCTGGCTGCTTTCGTCGACCACGTCGTCATGCAGCAAGGTTGCCGTGTGCATGAACTCGACGGCGGAGGCGACACGAATGTGTTTCGTTCCGTTGTATTTGCACAGCTTGGCGGCCGCCAGGGTCAGCATCGGGCGCAGGCGTTTACCGCCTGAATCGATCAGGTGATGGGCGAGCTGGGGAATCAGCTCGACATCCGACACCGCCTTGTCGAGTATGATGCGGTTGATCGCGTCCATATCCTCAGCCACCAAAGCCAGTAACGGCAACAGGCTCTCGTTTGGATCGCGCGCTTCGTCGAGTGGTATGACAAGGCCCAAGGTTGTCCCCTTGCTTGGCGGTTCGGATTCTCGGCGGTTTGGATTCTTGGCGGTTTGGATTCTTGGCGGTTCGATTGGGTGGGTTATACGTGGCGCACCTGCGACCTGTGCAGGCACTTTGCCGCATCATCATAAGTGACGATTTCAGAAATTCAAATCCAGTGCGGGCCGATGCATCTGCTGCTGCAAACGAACAATCCGGTTCTGCTGAGTTACGTCCAGAGCCTGCTGGCGGACGCGGGCGTCGAGGCCGTCGTATTTGACGTTAACATCTCGATTTTGGAAGGCTCGATCGGGGTTTTTCCGCGCCGCGTCATGGTTCATGAGGCCGATATCGGACGGGCACGGCATGTGCTTTGGGAGGCCGGACTGGCGGATGAAATGATGCCGGGGGCGGATGGATGACGAGGCCAGACGTAACAGAGGACGCGTTTCTGGGCGGCCGGGTTTTGGTGCGGCAGCCAAAGTCTGGCTATCGCGCGGGGCTGGATGCTGTGTTTCTGGCGGCAAGCGCACCGTGCACTAGCGTACGCAGTTTCAGGGTGCTGGACGTGGGCGCGGGCGTTGGCACCGTCGGCCTATGCGTGGCGGCCCGCTGCAAACAGGCGCTGGTCACTTTGCTGGAGCGCGAACCGCAGTTGGCGGAGCTGGCTCAGGAAAATGTAGCGTTGAACCGGTTGGACGACCGCGTGCGGGTGGTCAACGCGGCTGTGGGGTCGCCTGCTGGAGTACTCAGGGGCCATGAGCTATTGGCTGACAGCTTCGATGCCGTGCTGGCCAACCCGCCCTATCATGGCGAGGGACGGGGTACGACCGCGCCGGACGCACTCAAAGCCATGAGCCATGCGATGCCTGAGGCGGGGCTTGATGACTGGGTGCGGTTCATGGCGCGGATGGCGGCTGCGGGCGGGACGGCGACCATGGTTCACAAGGCGGATGCGCTTCCTTCGGTGCTGTCTGCATTCAGCAGCCGGTTTGGGGATTTGCGCGTTCTGCCACTGCATCCCCGCGAGGGCGAACCCGCAAGCCGGGTGATCGTGCAAGGGATCAAGGGCAGCCGTGCGCCGATGACGTTGCTGCAGGGACGCGTGCTGCACGGGGAGGGGAACGCATTCACAGCGGGGGCACAGATGGTTTTACGCGATGGTGCTGGGATGGCGCTGCGCGAGTGACGGGGCCGCATTGATTTTGAACGGCAGTCCCTATATCGGGCAGGATCGTTGTTTGCGCCAGGAGAGCTTTCATGTGGCCGTTCACCCGAACTCCGTTTGTGCCCGTACTGCGGCTGTCAGGGGTGATTGCAGCGTCAGGCTCGCCGCTATCGGGCAATACGCTGTCGATAGCAGGATTGGCGGGTCCGCTGGAGCGGGCCTTTTCCGCGTCCAAGCTGCCCTCCGTCGGCATCATCATTAATTCGCCGGGCGGATCGCCGGTACAGTCGCATCTGATCTTCAAGCGGATTCGCGCGCTGGCGGCTGAAAAGAACAAGCGCGTTTACGTGTTCTGCGAGGATCTGGCCGCATCCGGGGGCTATTTCATCGCAATGGCTGGCGATGAGATTTATGCCGATCCCTCGTCGATCATCGGCTCCATCGGGGTGATTTCGGCGGGGTTTGGGTTCGACAAGGCGCTCGACAAACTCGGTGTGGACAGGCGCGTTTATACGGCTGGACTCTCTAAAAGCACGCTGGACCCGTTCCTGCCGGAAAAGGCTGAGGATGTGGACCGGATCAAGGCGCTCCAGCGCGACGTCCACGACGTGTTCATTGGCCTTGTCAAGGAACGGCGCGGGGCGCTGTTGAAGGGGCTAGATAGCGAGCTGTTTTCAGGCGCGTTCTGGTCGGGGCCACGCGCGCTCGATCATGGGTTGATCGATGGCATTTCCGACCTGCGCACCAAGATGCGCGAACTGCATGGCGACAAAGTCAAGTTGCGCGTGATGCCGCTGGGGGCCACGGGATTGCTGGCGCGGCTGCGTAAACTGCCGACCTTCGACACGCCGGCTTCTGGAATGGGGTTGATCGACCCTGAACGGGCGATTTCCGCAATCGAGGCGCGTCTGCTATGGTCGCGGTATGGCCTGTAAGGGTTTGATCTAATTTCAGGAGGGGTCGATGCCCCAGCTGTTGTTCATGATGGCCGTCGGCGCTGGTGTCTACAGCGCCTATAAGTGGGTTGCGGGTGAAGCCCAAAAGGCGGCGGAGTCTGCGCGGCGAACCCAAGACGAGTTGCGACGCCGTGCGGACGGCGGCGGAATCGGCAATGCGCCAAAGGATTTGGGTGCACTCGTGTGGGACGAGACGACGGGCGCTTACCGGCCAAAGGGCGGGGCGTAACGCGGTCAGGGCGCGACGCTGGCGCGGATCCAGCCGGTGAGTTCGACTTCGGTTAGCGCACCGGCGGCGAGTTCAAGAATGATCCTGGTCGCGTCGCCTTGGCCGGGGTCGAACTCAACGTTATTCTTGATCAGAAACACCATCATCACAGCGAAGGCCGCCCGCTTATTTCCATCAATGAAGGGATGGTTTTTTGCGATGCCAAATGCGTATGCGGCAGCGAGCGCGACTAGGCTTTCTTCACCGTGATGGAACTTATTGCGGGGCCGATCCAAGGCGGACTCCAGCATTCCTTCGTCGCGAATGCCGGCTGGTCCACCGAAAATGGCTAATTGTCCGGCATGGATACGGATTGCTTGCGGCAGGGTGATCCAGCGCGGCTCATTCATTTGGCGAGCGCGCGGAAGGTGGCGGCGTACTTTTTCATGACGTCGCGCGCAATCCGCATCGTTTCTTCATCATCGGCATCGTAAGGCGTGATCGTCAGAGACCGATCAGGTCCTTCCGTCACCGTTACCTTGTCGCCCTGCTCCAGGCGCAGGCGGGCGAGGAGTTCCTTGGGGAGGATCAACCCGGTCGAGTTGCCGATCTTCTTGATTTCGAGGTTCATAGCGCAGATCCTTATGTTATACGAAATGTATAACATTTTTTTTGAGTGCTGGCAAATGGTCCTGCGCGCAGGGTGGCCACCCTGCAACCCGCTCGGGGAGACCCCGATCCCCCTTCTTTTTGCGACAAAGCACTCTATAGTCCGCGCAATTCGCACTCACTCAACACGGACAAGACATGGCCATCAAGACGGCGACAAAGCCAGGGGGCACCAAGCCTTTGGCCCCTAAATCGCGCGCTGCGGCGCAGGCATCTGCCGGCCTCGATCCCAAGCATTCGTTCCAGGATATGATCTTGGTTCTGCAGCAGTATTGGGCGGCGCAAGGCTGCGCGATTTTGCAACCCTACGACATGGAAGTCGGCGCGGGTACGTTCCATCCGGCGACGACCCTGCGGGCGCTCGGCACGCGGCCTTGGAACGCGGCCTATGTGCAGCCGTCGCGGCGACCCAAGGACGGGCGCTATGGCGAGAACCCGAACCGGTTGCAGCATTACTACCAGTTCCAGGTCATCATGAAGCCGTCGCCGGCGGACATTCTGGATCTGTATCTGGGCAGCCTCGACGCCATCGGCATCGACACGAGTTTGAACGACATCCGCTTCGTCGAAGACGACTGGGAAAGCCCGACGCTTGGCGCTTGGGGCCTGGGCTGGGAAGTCTGGTGCAACGGCATGGAAGTGACGCAGTTCACCTACTTCCAGCAAGTGGGCGGATATGACTGCAACCCGGTTGCTGGAGAAATCACTTACGGGCTTGAGCGGCTTGCCATGTACGTGCAGGGCGTCGACCGGGTGTATGATCTCAATTTCAACGGTCGCCAGGATGATCGCAAGTTGACTTACGGCGACGTGTTTTTACAGGCCGAACAGGAATATTCGCGCCACAACTTTGAGCACGCCAACACGGACATGCTGTCGGCCGCATTCAGGGCTGCGGAAGCGGAGTGCCGGTCACTCCTGGCCAAGGGCTGCGACGGCGACCGCCACCTGATGGCGCTGCCAGCCTATGACCAGTGCATCAAGGCAAGCCACGTGTTCAACCTGCTGGATGCGCGCGGCGTCATTTCGGTCACCGAGCGGCAGAGCTACATTCTGCGGGTGCGCGAATTGGCGAAAGCGTGCTGCGGCGCGTGGATCAAGACCGCGGGCGGTGGGGCGTAAGCACTATGACGGACGAACAATTCTGGAGCTTGATCGAGCAAGCCCGCGGCGGTCTGCCCGAGTCTGCGGACTCGCACCGGTTGACGGCGGTTTTGCGGCCCTTCGGCAACGACGAGATCTCAGCTTTCGGTCTCATGTTTTATGAAAAAATCTGCGACTTGAACGATTGGCGTCTATGGGGCGCTGGCTATGTCATTGCCGGTGGCATGAGCGACGATAGCTTCCACTACTTCCGCTCCTGGATCATCGGCAAAGGCCGACGCGTATTCGACTTGGCGCGCACAAATCCGGACGCCCTTGGCCCCGATATTGACGACCAGGACGTCGACAACGAAGCACTCGAATATGCCTGCCTGGACCTGCTTGAGGAAAGGGGCGTCACCCAAGACCCCAGAGATAAGGCCAGCCGCGCGGCGGACGGCAAGCCGTCAGGTGCAGCTTTTGACGAGGGCAAAGTGCATACTGCGTTTCCAAAACTGCACGCGCTTTTTGGTTGAAGCCATCGGACCGTTTCCTGTCCCCCCATGCACTTTACTGTCACCCTCTGCACTTTACTGTCACCCTCTGCACTTTTCGAGCCGCTTTTTGAGCTGTTTGACGGCTGTCTTGCGGCCGTC
>JANOVN010000288.1:0-1633 GCA_031417455.1 Hyphomicrobiaceae bacterium
CTGACCCACGACACCTACTTCGATGAGTTCATCATCTTGTCGGGCGATGCCGATTTCACCCCGCTGATCCATCGGTTGCGCGCCCACGCCCGCCGCACGATCATCTTCTCCAACGAACACACCGTCTCGCCCTACACCGCCATCAGCGATGGTGAAGTGCGCGAGGCAACCCTGCTCCAGCTGCTGCTCGACGGCAAGATCGCCGACCCCGCCATCACGACTGACGGCGAACCCGCAGCCTTGATCGCGACCAAGATGGACATGAGCACCCTGCGCCGTGAAATCGTCGCCGAGATTGCAACGATTGTGCGCCAGTCGGGCCAGCCCGTCCCGCTCGAAGCCTTGGCAGATCGCGCCGTGCGCCAGCTTGGCCACGAGAAAACGGCCGGCACCGGCTGGGGCGGCACCGGCGGCTTTCGCGACCTGTTGACGACCTACCTGCCCGAAGGCCTGCGCATCTCCGATCAGGCCCCATTCGTTGTGTTCGAAGTCGCCCGCATGTTGCCTCCCGACGCACCGCGTTTGGAATCGCCCCGTGTTGAGCCGCAACGCGCAGAGCCAGCCCGCCCCGAAATCCGCCAACCCGAGATTCGTGCCGAACAGCCACGTTCCGAGCTGGTGCGTCCCGAGATGGTGCGTCCCGACATCCAACGCCTCGAACGCACGCAGCCCATCGCACAGCGGACTCCGATCGCCCAGCCTGCACCCTACGCCGCAGCACCGGCACAGATGCAGTACGCGCCTGCCCCCGCCGCTCCAGCACTCGAGAGGGCTCAGGCACCAGCACCCGTCGCGGTCCAACCCGCAACTCCAATGCCGGTGGCAGCTCCCGAGCGTCCCGTTACGGCACCCGTTGCCGCAAAACCTGCTCAATTGACCCCCCAGCCGCAGCGCGCCCCCGCGCCGCAGCAGGCAACGCCCCAGCAGCGCGCCCAGTCGCAGTCGGCCATCGCCATCCAGCAGGCCGTCGCCCGGATCTACGACGCCTGCCAAGCGCCACCCCTCTCGCCGCCGGAGTATCGCGCGTTGTTTGAAGTGATCGCCCAGGAAATCAGCACCCGTGGTCTGACCGGCGCGCCAACCCTCGACAACATCGCAGGCGCCGCCAAATCGCTCGGTGTCGACATCCGCCGCGACGACGTGCGCTTCATCCTCGAAGTCGTCAGCGAAACCGACCCGTGGTTCGAGCAGGGCGCCTCGGCAAACCTGTTTGCCAGCCGCTTCCGCAACTTCGTCGTTGCGCGCTGCCGCACCCACGGACTGACCCTGTCAGCCGACGAACTCGATCTGATCGAGCACTGGTTCGCCGGCACTCAGACGCCACCGCAGCAGGCCGTTATCCCGCAGGCGGCTTCTGCCCCTGAGCCGCAGCGCGCGCCCGTCCAGCAGACCCCCGCGCCGCAAACGCAAGTCACGACATCCAACGACCGCTGGTGGTCGATGGAGCCGGATCAGGCGACCGAACCGCTGGGCCAGATGTCTCCCGGCGAAGAATTCCCCCGCATCATCCGCTCCCGCATGCGCGGCTGATTAGGCGGCAGCTGATACCAAACCGCATAAGTACTGACTTATGCGGTTTGGTATCCGCGCGTGGGGTTGGTGGGGCGGCCACGCGCAAAGCAAAGAGAATACC
>JANOVN010000289.1:0-2822 GCA_031417455.1 Hyphomicrobiaceae bacterium
GAGCCTTGGTGTCAAGTCTGCAGTGTATCCTGTTGATTCGCCACAAAACATTTAATACCAGCCCGCAGAATTTTTGACTCTTCGTTCGACAGGCTGCGGGCTGGTATTCTCTTTGCTTTGCGCGTGGCCGCCCCACCAACCCCACGCGCGACCCATGACTGGTCGCGCACGAAGATGCACTATCAAGCATCTCAATTGGCTGGGCTTTCACGCAGATCCGGCGGTTTTGTTTTCGGTTTCGGGCACGTCGCTGACGCGCAAACGCGGTTTGGTGACAGGAAACGGCTGGGCCTTGACCAATCCGCCACCACGCCGCCAGCCGGCAAATCGGCCAGCCAATAGCCAATAGACGAGACCTGCCGCAATGCCCTCGATGGCGTAGGCTTGCCCGGCATAAGGGTTCACGATGGTGCGAATGGCACTCTCGCTGACGAACTGGATATAGAAGCCAGCACCGGCGATGAGGGCGCCGATAAGGGCGTAGGCGAACCAGCTCCTGACGCGATTGATTTCGGCCAGGACGACGGCGATCATTGCCAGTGGGACGACGAAAAAGGCTTGTTGGGTGGCGGTTAGCGCCACGAGTTCACCCAGGCGGGCCAAGCGCTGCGTCAGCGCGGAACCAGACAGACTCGCTAGCTCGGCAGGGGTAATGACATGCAGAACCTTGATGAGCGCCGCCGTCAGGCATGCTGCGATCAATCCGGCCAAAACCCTAAAAAACGTTCGCATTCCTGATCCTGAAATTGGGCAAGCAAGGTCTTCAGTCGACGTTCCGGGTTGCTCCACATATCGGATGTAGCTGCAAAATCCCTGCGGGATCAATTGGAAAAGACTCTCAGCCTTGTGCGTCATCGCTACGCGATGCTTCGCATCGACGCCGCCCCACCAACCCCGCGCGCGGATACCAGCGGGCATAAGTCAGAACTCATGCCCGCTGGTATTACTTGTGACCGTCGGCACAACCAGTCGCGATGAAAGCCGTCAAGCCTTGCGGCCTGCGAGCATCCAATAGAGCGCGCCGCCTGCGAAACCGGCGGTTGCGAAGACTTGCCAGATGAAGGCGGGGAGATTGCCCGCGCCGCCTTGGCGTTGGACTTCGATGAGCAAGGGGGCGGCCGCGACGGCCGCGCCGCCGCCGACAATGTAGAACAGGCCCGTTCGGATCCGGGCAACTTCGCCGGTGATGACGACGGCGAGGGCGAGGATGAGGGTGGTTGCAAACGACAGGCCGAGGCCTTGCCAAATCCAGGTGACGACCGTGACGGCGGCGTCATCGTCGGCGTGGAGAGCATGAGTCATGCGCTCCAGCCCGAGGCGGAAGGCGATAAAACCAGCCAGGATCGCTGCGGCGAGGAATGAAAACGTCACGACGACGATGCGGCCTAGGGCGCTGAACATGCCTGATCCTATTCGGTTTGGGCGGCGGTGCCGGACACTGGATCGGCGGCGGGAACGGCACCGGGTAAGCGCTGGTTGGCGCGCAGCTTTTCGCTATCTGAGCGCAACTGACCGCAAGCGGCGAGAATATCGCGACCGCGCGGGGTGCGGACGGGGCTGGCATAACCGGCCTTGTTCACGACGTCGGCGAAGCGCTCGATGGTTTCCCAGTCCGAGCATTCGTACTGTGTGCCCGGCCAGGGATTGAACGGGATGAGGTTGATTTTGGCTGGGATGCCCGCCAATTGGCGAACGAGGGCGCGAGCGTCCGCAGGGCTGTCATTGACGCCTTTAAGCATCACATATTCGAAGGTAATGCGGCGGGCGTTCGAGACGCCAGGGTAGTCGCGGCAGGCGGCCAGGAGCTGGGCGATAGGATAGCGCTTGTTGATCGGCACCAGCACGTCGCGCAGGTCGTCGCGGGTGGCGTGGAGGCTGATCGCGAGCATGGTGCCAGACTCTTCGCCCCAGCGCGCGATTTCGGGAACGACACCCGACGTTGAGAGCGTGATGCGGCGCTTGGATACGGACAGGCCCTCGCCGTCGGAGGCGACGTCCATGGCATCGCGGACATGGTCGAAATTATAGAGCGGTTCGCCCATGCCCATGAGGACGATGTTGGTGATCTTGCGGTCGCTATCGGGAAGCAGGCGGGTTTCGCCCTGGGCTACGGCACCGGGCCAATCGCCGATGCGGTCGCGCGCCAAGAGGATTTGCCCGACGATTTCATGAACTTCGAGGTTGCGGACCAGCTTTTGCGTGCCGGTATGGCAGAATGAACAATTCAGCGTGCAACCAACCTGGCTGGAGATGCAGAGCGTGCCGCGATTGCTTTCGGGGATGTAGACGGTTTCGATTTCCGGTGCGCGGGTTTCGTGACCTATTTTGGGCAAGCGCATCAACCATTTGCGGGTGCCGTCAATAGAGACCTGCTCGGAGATGATTTCAGGACGATCGAGGGTGTAGGCGTCCGAGAGCTTGCCGCGCAGCTCTTTGGAGACGTCGGTCATCTGGTCAAAGCGCGTCACGCCGCGCACGTAGAGCCAGCCCCAAAGCTGGTTGACGCGCATGCGGCGCTGCTTGTCGGGGACGCCGATGGCGGCCAGTGCTTCGCTCAGGCCCTTCCGGCTCATGCCGGCGATGGTTTTCTTCGCCGCCGCTGTGTTTGCGGTGGTTTGGGCTGCGACCGCACTTGTCTGCGGAGTTGTCGGGGCGTGAGGTGCCGTCATGGATCGTTCAACCGGATGTAGGTCTAAAATCCGGTATTTACAGCGGATTGGGGCTCAGCGATAGCCCACTCAGCGATAGCCCAAGGCGCCCGGGGTCTTCCTTGTGGAGCCTTTAGGGGGACGTTTTCCCTCAAGAGCACGTTCCGATCCTAC
>JANOVN010000290.1:0-24988 GCA_031417455.1 Hyphomicrobiaceae bacterium
GAAGAACTCTAGGGTGTTCCCGGAGAGAGTTGGGAGGGCTTGACGGCGTTTAGCACACGCACAAAGCATGCCTATTGCGTTGTTTCCGCGACGCGTTGAACGGCCGAATTCTTATTCTTGTGCAAGAGGTCCCGGATCGGCGTGCGCAAGGGCGCACTTGTCCGGGAAACCAGTGGGAGGGGAATTCGTGTTGCGGTAGCCGTCCGGTAACGCGTAAAATCGAATTCCCGCCCTCTCCACTGTTTCCCCGGACGGCCCTGCACTTGCCGATCCGGGGTCTTTATCTCACGGTGAGTGGTAACGATCCCGGATCTGCGTGCGCAACGGCGCACTTGTCCGAGAGACCAGTGGGAGGCGAGTTCGTGTCGTGCTTCTTTATGCGCAAAACCGCTCACACCCCCGCTTGCGCGGGGGCATGCTGTTCTCGGAATCAATCAAGGCGACGACGATCCTTTGACGCTTGACCAGCGGGTCACCGTTGATGGGGATTAAAATTTGAGCATGCCGCCGCAGCGTGCTCGATATTGTTGCATGGTGGCGGCTCATTGCGCGCGATGCACGAATTATGATCGTGAAATTCATATTTGATATCAATTGCTTATTGGCAATTTTCCAGATTGGCACCCCGCTTGCTTGTGGTTAAGCGGAGGGCCGGTGTTTGCGGTCGCATCACCGTTTAATCTTTAGTCGTCACGCCGGGCAATGCGGTGTGTTGCCGGGTGGCCCTGCAAAACCGAACTTAGCCACATGAGTTGCGGCCAGGAAACTGCGGGGATGTTGGGGTCAGCATCCTGAAGTCAATATAATGCCGAAAAAATCAGAGGGAAATACGCTGAATGTCCTATCTTGCACCTACAGAATTTGTCACCAAAATGATCGACTCGGGTGAAGCAAAAGTCTTCATGTCGACGCGAGACACGTTGATCCGTGCATTCATGGCGGGTGCGATTTTAGCTCTTGCGGCAGCCTTTGCCGTCACCATCAACGTGCAGACAGGCCAGCCGCTGGCTGGTGCGGTCTTGTTCCCGGTTGGCTTCTGCCTGCTTTATCTCTTGGGGTTTGATTTGCTGACTGGCGTGTTCACGCTGGTGCCCTTAGCGCTGATCGATAAGCGTCCCGGCGTTACAATCGGGGGCGTGCTGCGAAACTGGACTCTCGTGTTTTTCGGCAATTTCGGCGGTGCGATGATGGTTGCGTGGATGATGGCCGTCGTCTTTACTTTTGGTTTTAGTCAGGCTCCCGATGCGGTTGGCATGAAAATCGGTGTCATCGGCGAGAGCCGGACGGTGGGCTATGCGGCGCATGGTGCCGCTGGGATGCTCACACTGTTCATTCGTGCCGTGCTTTGCAATTGGATGGTTTCGACCGGCGTCGTGGCGGCGATCATGTCGACCACGGTCTCGGGCAAAGTCATCGCCATGTGGATGCCGATCATGCTGTTCTTTTACATGGGCTTTGAGCACTCAATCGTGAATATGTACCTGTTTCCGTCGGGCTTGATGCTGGGCGGCAAATTCTCGATCATGGACTATTTGTTGTGGAACGAAATCCCTACAGTGATCGGTAACTTGGTAGGCGGTCTGACGTTTGTCGGTCTCACACTCTATTCGACCCATGTCCGCACCGGTGCCAAACGCAATGCCCCGGTGAAGGTTCGCGCCTGATTTGCGGGCGGTTGGGTCAATTGACACCCCGGGGAAGCTCAGCTGGATGCGGCTGGCTTCCTTGGCCGTTGCCGCAATAATGCCGTCGACGCAATGGAAGGCCAAGGTATGCTGCGCGATTTGGCGATTTCAATCGGGCAGTATTCCGATAAAGGCCGCAAGGAGACGAACCAGGATTTTCACGGCGCGCTGATACCCGTGCAGCCAGCACTTGGGCTGAAGGGCATCGTGGTGGCATTGGCTGACGGCATCAGCACAAGCAGCGTCAGCCGGGTTGCAGCTGAAGCAGCGATCAAAGGCTTTCTGACGGATTACTATTGCACGTCGGATTCCTGGACGGTGAAGACGTCGGCACAGCGCGTCATCGCCGCGACGAATGCGTGGCTTTATTCCCAGACCCGGCGCAGCCAGTATGCCCATGACATGGACAGGGGATATGTCTGTACGTTCAGCGCGCTGGTGCTCAAATCGACGTCGGCGCATATTTTTCACGTCGGCGATTCCCGCCTGTACCGGGTGTCGGGGCAGTCGCTGGAACAGTTGACCCGGGATCATCGCGTCGCGGTGTCATCCGAGCAGAGTTACCTAAGCCGGGCACTGGGTGCCAATCCCGACGTCGAGATCGATTACGAGATGATTGCCGTAGAGCGTGGTGATATTTTTATGCTGGCCACGGACGGGGTCTACGAGCACGCTGGGTCTCGCTTCATCGTGAGCGCAATCAAGGCACATGCGGCGGACTTGGATGGCGCGGCGCGTGCCATTGTCGATGAAGCCTATAACAACGGGAGCGGTGACAACCTCACGGTTCAGATCGTGCGCGTCGACGCGCTTCCTGTCGCCGAGGCGGGGGAAGCGGCCGGATTGGCGGCTGAATTGCCGCTGCCGCCCATGCTTGAGCCGCGCATGGTGTTCGACGGGTATTTGATCGTGCGGCAGATTCACGGCAGCAGCCGCAGCCATATCTATCTGGCCATCGATACGAACAGCAACGAGAAGGCCGTCATCAAGATCCCGTCCATCGATCTGCGTGATGATCCCAACTACCTCAAGCGCCTGATGATGGAAGAGTGGATCGCGCGGCGGATCGACAACGCTCATGTGCTGAAAGGTAGCCCGCATTCGCGACAAAAGAACTTTCTATATGTCGTCAGCGAGTTCGTCGAAGGCCAGACCTTGACGCAATGGATGGTCGACAACCCCAAGCCGGATTTGGAGAGCGTTCGCAAGATTGTCGAGCAGATCGCCAAGGGGTTGCGGGCGTTCCACCGCAAGGAAATGCTGCATCAGGATCTGAGGCCTGAAAACATCATGATCGACAAAGCCGGAACGGTGAAGATCATCGACTTTGGGTCGGTGCGAGTGGAAGGTGTTGCGGAGACCAGACCGCTCGACGCGGGTGAGGATATTCTCGGGACGGCGCAGTACACGGCGCCGGAGTATTTTCTGGGTGAGAGCGGGTCGACCCAATCGGATCAGTTCTCCCTGGGCGTGATCGCCTACCAGATGTTGACGGGCAAACTTCCTTATGGGGCGGGGATCGCGCGGGCGCGGACGCGGTCGCAGATGGGCAAGGTTGCCTATGTGCCGGCCTCGGTCGTCCGTGACGATGTCGCGTTGTGGGTCGATGGCGCGTTGAGGCGCGCAGTCAATCTTGAGCCGCGCAAACGGTATGAGGCGCTATCTGAGTTTTTGCATGATTTGCGCAACCCGAACCCAAGCTACATGCGGCCAACGCCGTTAATCGAGCGCAATCCGCAGCTGTTCTGGCAGGGGCTGGCGTTTGCGCTGTTGTGTACGAACTTGGTGGCGGTGTATTTTTTGAACAGGTAGGCGGCGGTGTGCGAACGCCTTGAGGATCGACAGGGGGTTAATTTTGGCGGTATCGTGCATGGCAGGACAACTCGCCGCCCGGACGGGGGTGAGTTGGGTCTAGCCAAACGCGGGTTGCCCATCTAAGAACGCGCACCATGGCAAAACGCACAGACATCAATTCCATCCTTATCATCGGGGCGGGGCCGATCGTGATCGGTCAAGCGTGCGAGTTCGATTATTCGGGCACGCAGGCGTGTAAAGCTCTCAAGGCCGAGGGCTACCGGATTATTCTGGTGAACTCGAACCCAGCGACGATCATGACCGATCCGGAACTGGCGGATGCAACCTATATCGAACCGATCACGCCCGAAATCGTGGCGAAGATCATTGCGGCGGAACGGCGCGAGCGTCCTAACGACAAGCTCGTGCTGCTGCCGACGATGGGCGGGCAGACGGCGCTGAACACGGCGCTGGCGCTGGAAAAGCAGGGCATTCTCAAGGCGTTCGACGTCGAGATGATCGGGGCAAGGGCCGAGGCGATCGACAAGGCCGAGGACCGGCAACTGTTCCGCGAGGCGATGAAGAAGATCGGCCTTGAGACTCCCAAGTCCAAGATCGTCAACAATCGCGGCGAGGCGGCGGCAGCGCTCGATCATGTGGGGTTGCCTGCGATTTTGCGTCCCAGCTTCACGATGGGTGGAACCGGGGGCGGTATCGCCTACAACCGGGAAGAGTATTTCCAGCTCATCGAGGGCGGGCTCGATGCGTCGCCGACGAGCCAGGTGCTGGTCGAGGAGAGCGTGCTCGGGTGGAAAGAGTACGAGATGGAGGTTGTGCGCGACAAGGCGGACAACTGCATCATCGTATGCTCGATTGAGAATATCGATCCGATGGGGGTGCATACCGGTGATTCGATCACGGTCGCGCCCGCACTGACGCTGACGGACAAAGAATATCAGATCATGCGCGATGCTTCGCTGGCGGTGCTGCGCGAGATTGGGGTTGAGACGGGCGGGTCGAACGTGCAGTTCGCCGTCAATCCAGCCGACGGGCGGCTGGTCGTGATCGAGATGAATCCGCGCGTGTCGCGGTCGTCGGCGCTGGCATCCAAGGCGACGGGGTTCCCGATTGCCAAGGTGGCGGCAAGGTTGGCGGTCGGCTACACGCTGGACGAGTTGGACAACGATATTACGGGCGGGGCGACGCCGGCAGCGTTTGAGCCGACCATCGATTATGTGGTGACGAAAATTCCCCGTTTTGCGTTCGAAAAGTTCCCCGGTGCCGATAACACGCTGACGACCTCGATGAAGTCGGTTGGCGAGGCGATGGCCATTGGGCGGACGTTTGCCGAAAGCCTGCAGAAGGCGCTGCGGTCGATGGAAACGGGGCTGACCGGGCTCGACGACGTTGTGTTCGAAGGGCTCGGACAGGGCGACGACAAGAACGTGATCCGCGAAGCATTGGCGCGGCCGACGCCCGACCGGCTGCTCAAGGTCGCGCAGGCGTTGCGGCTGGGGGTCGATCACGAGCAGGTCCATGCGTCGTGCAAGATCGATCCGTGGTTCCTGGCGCGGTTGCAGGAAATCATCGACATGGAGGCCCGTGTGATCGCGCATGGCTTGCCCAAGTCGGCGGAACAGTTCCGCGAGCTCAAGGCCATGGGATTTTCCGATGCGCGGCTCGCAAAGCTTGCCAAGGTGAAAGAAGCCGCTGTGCGCACACAGCGGCTCGCGTTAAATGTAACGGCTGTCTACAAGCGCATCGATACGTGCGCTGCGGAGTTTGCAGCGCCCACGCCTTATATGTATTCGACGTATGAGACCGGGTTGGCCGGGTTGCCTCAATGCGAGGCCAAGCCAACGGGCAAGACCAAAGTCGTCATTCTGGGCGGCGGGCCGAACCGGATCGGGCAGGGCATCGAGTTCGACTATTGCTGCTGTCATGCGTGCTTCTCGCTGACGAAGGCTGGCTTTGAGACCATCATGGTCAACTGCAACCCGGAAACGGTGTCGACCGACTACGACACGTCGGACCGGCTGTATTTTGAGCCGCTGACGGCGGAAGACGTGCTGGAGATTATCCGGGTCGAGCAGAGCACGGGGAAGCTGCTTGGCGTGATCGTGCAGTTTGGCGGGCAGACGCCGCTGAAGCTTGCTCAGGCGCTTGAGGAAGCGGGCGTGCCGATTTTGGGGACGTCGCCGGATGCTATCGACTTGGCGGAGGACCGCGACCGGTTCAACGTGCTGATCGACAGCCTCGGCTTGAAGCAGCCCGAAAGCGGGATTGCGCGGGCGCCGGGCGAAGCCCGCGCGATTGCGGACAAGATCGGTTATCCGGTGGTCATCCGCCCGTCGTACGTGCTCGGCGGGCGGGGGATGGAGATCGTTTACGACGGGGCGGCAATCGAGCGATATATCGTGCGATTGTCGGCAACGCTGGCATCGCCGTCGGAGCTTGTGGTTTCACACAACAGGCCGTTGCTGATCGACCGGTATCTGACGGAAGCCGTCGAAGTCGATGTGGATTGCCTGAGCGATGGCAAGGATACGTTTGTTGCCGGGATCATGGAGCATATCGAGGAAGCCGGAATTCATTCCGGCGATAGCGCGTGTTCGTTGCCCCCGCATTCATTGAGCAAGACTATTATTGCCGAGATCGAACGGCAGACGAAAGCGCTCGCGCTCGCGTTAAAGGTCGTCGGGCTGATGAACGTGCAGTTCGCGATCAAGGACGGCGAGGTTTACATTCTTGAGGTCAACCCGCGTGCGAGCCGGACCGTGCCGTTCGTCGCCAAGGTGATCGGGCTGCCAGTGGCGGCGATTGCGGCTGAAATCATGGCCGGGCGGACGCTGGCGAGCTTTAAGCTTAAGCCGGTGGTGATCGATCATATCGCTGTCAAGGAAGCCGTGTTCCCGTTTGCGCGGTTCCCGGGTGTTGATCCGGTTTTGGGCCCTGAAATGCGCTCGACCGGCGAAGTGATGGGGCTGGATCGTGATTTTGCGATGGCATTCGGCAAGAGCCAGATCGGGGCGGGTACGCCGTTGCCGGTGTCGGGGACTGTGTTCGTGTCGGTGCGCGACAGCGATAAGGACCGGATTGTTGCGCCGCTGAAGACGCTGCAGGAGATGGGGTTCAAGATCATCGCCACGCGCGGCACCAAGCGGCATCTGGAGGCCAACGGGGTCGCGTGCGAAGTCGTCAACAAGGTTCTGGAGGGGCGGCCGCATATCGTGGACGTCATGAAAAACCGCGATGTTGCTTTGGTTTTCAACACGACCGAGGGGGCAAAAGCGCTGTCGGACAGTAAGGATATCCGGCGTACCGCACTGCTCAACCATATTCCGTACTATACAACTCTGGCCGGTGCGGTGGCGGTCACGCGTGCCATCGCGGCCCTTAAGTCAGGGAGTGTGCACGTGGCCCCATTGCAGAGTTATTCCAAGCGAGCGTCTTAGTCTGCGCACAGCAGAATTATGACCGCAACAGCTTGCGGCCAACAACATTGTTGCCGCGGGCCTCGCCAATCCCACATAGTATGCGAAGTTACAGACTTGGTTCCGGCTTCGATCGAGAGCATTTCCCGACCGAAGTGGATACCGGTTCGGCGAAGAAAATGCTACAAAACAAGAACTTAGAGCGGCGTTCCGATTCCGTAGGATCGGAACGTGCTCTAGACCGGCAGGGAGACGTTAAAATGTCGATGGAGCGGGTTCCAATGACCGTAGAAGGCTTCCAGAGAATGGAAGCCGAGCTGCAGCGCTTGAAGGCTGAGGAACGTCCGCGGATTATCGCGGCGATCTCGGAAGCGCGCGCTCACGGCGATCTTTCGGAAAACGCCGAATATCATTCCGCGAAGGAAGCCCAAGGGCAGAACGAAGCGCGGATTTCGGATATGGAAGATAAGCTTTCGCGCGCCGAGGTGATCGACACCGCTGCCTTGTCGGGCAGTACCGTCAAGTTCGGCGCGACGGTGTCGCTGGTCGATGAAGATACCGATGAGAAGGTCAAATATAAAATCGTCGGGGATAGCGAAGCGAATGTGAAGGATGGAAAAATATCCATTTCCTCGCCGATCGCGCGCGCGCTGATTGGCAAGACGAAGGGTGAGACAGCCGAGGTGACGACGCCGAAAGGCTCGCGAAGCTACGCGGTCGTCAAAGTCGAATGGAAGTAGGGTCTAGCTCTATTGCAGTTTATTGGGCTAGGCCGAGAGATCGGTCTGGCCCTTTTTTTGTCAGGGAGGAAATTATGTGTATGAATGGGAGGGTAATAAAAGCTAATCTGTATTAGGCTTTACAAAAAACTGTTTTCTGAAATTAATTTTGATGCATTAGTCAATTTGAAACCATAGACAATGTATGTTGGTCGTCAATTCAATGCGTCGGTTTGGCCCGTATTTGACGGCATTGATAACTCATAAACGGGTTTAATCGGCTTTCGACTGTCACATGCAGTTGGGCCTCGTTCAATGTGTGGAGATGCGTACAATGTCCCGTTTTGTTATGATTGCAGCGAGCGTTGCTCTTCTTGGTGCGATGCCCGCTCATGCAGCCCCTAAGGCGGCGGTTGCCAAGGCACCGTTCCCGATGGCTGCCGATGGCACCACCAATATTGCCGATTGCGGCAAGGTGGATGTGAAATTCCGCAACGAATGCATCAGCAAATCGCGCCCGGTTTTGGGGAAGCAGGTTTATGCCGAAGCACAAGCCTATAGCGCGGCAGCGGCCAAGAAGCAGGCGCTGGACGCTGGTAAAGCTAAGGCCGTCGAAGCAGCCAAGGCTGCCACGGCTGTCAAGGCTGCCAAGGCTGCTGCCGCCACGGTTGCTGCTGGCAAGGTTGCAAAGGTGAAGGCTGGCGTTCCCGCAGCGGTCGTTGGCGCTCCCAAGGGCTTCAAGATAGGCAAAGACGGCACGACGAATGTCGTCGATTGCGCAAAGGCCGCGCCAGCTGTTCGCAACGAGTGCATCAGCCGGGCGCGTCCGATGACGGGCAAGGAATTGGCTAAGTTTATCAAGAGCCGCGCTGCGGCGACCCCGGTTGCTCCGGTTAAGGGGAAGGCTGCAGCAGCTCCTGCTGCCGTCAAGCCGGTTGCGGTTGCCAAGCCGGTTGTTGCGCCGGTTCGCGGCAAAGGCTTTGCGATTGCCAAAGACGGCACGACGAATATCGGTGATTGCGCCAAGGCCAATCCGGACTTCCGCAACGAATGCATCAGCCGCGCCCGTCCTGTTTCCGGCAAAGTGATCTATGCGAGCATAAAGACGAAAGCCTGATTTCGGTTTCGTTTCGAGTTCAAGCGAATTGGGGTGGTTAGTTCCGGTCGATCTGGAATGACCGCCCCAATTGCGTTTTTGGGATTCATTGTTGCCCCGGACGGGATTGTGCGCGCAGCGTGCGATTCCGATCCGGGGTCCTTTCATCTTGGAGAGTGGTAAAGATCCCGGATCTGCGTGCGCAAGAGGGCGCACTTGTCCGGGAAAACAATGGGGAGGGTAAGACTCCCTTACACTCAATCTTGCAGGGCTTGGGCACGGACGAGGCGGGCGTAGGCACCGTCTTGGGCCATGAGGCTGGCGTGGGTGCCGGTTTCGATGATGGTGCCTTCGTCAAAGACGGCGATGAGGCCTGCGTCGCGGACGGTCGAGAGGCGGTGGGCGATGACCAAGGTGGTGCGGCCCTTGGTGAAGCGGGCTAGCGCGTCCTGGACCAAGCGTTCGCTCTCGCTGTCTAAGGCAGACGTTGCTTCGTCGAGCAGGAGGATCGGCGCGTCCTTGAGGATGGCGCGAGCTAAAGCCAGGCGCTGGCGCTGCCCGCCCGAGAGGCGCATGCCGCGATCGCCGATTTCGGTGTCGTAGCCAGCAGGCTGAGCCAAGATAAAGTCATGGGCGGCGGCGGCAATGGCTGCGGCGACGATTTCGTCGTGGCTCGCGGCAAGTTTGCCGAGCGCGATGTTGGCGCGGATGGTGTCGTCGAACAAGGTGACGTCCTGGCTGACGATAGAGACCGCGCCGCGCAGGGATGTGATGGTGACGTCGCGGAGGTCCTGGCCGTCGATGAGGATGCGGCCGGAGGTGGTGTCAAACAGGCGGGGGACCAAATTGATGAGGGTTGTCTTGCCCGAGCCGGAGCGGCCGACGAGCGCGACGGTCTGGCCGCCGGGGACGTTGAGGGATACGTCGCGGACGGCGGCCTTGCCGGCTGTGCCGTCGTAGGCGAAGGCGACGCGGTCGAAGATGATTTGGCCGGTGGTAACAGCGAGCGAGGCGGCGCCGGGGCGGTCGATGACGCGGGGTTTTTCGTCCATCATCACATAGTAACTTTCGGCGGCGGCGAGCCCTTCCTGGATTTTGGAAGGCAGCGAGCCGACGGCGCGGATGGATTGGGCGGCGAGCAGGAGGGCGGAGACAAAGCCCATGAAGTCACCGACGGTCAGGACGCCGTTGGAGATGCGCCACGTGGCCAACGCGATGACGCCAGCAACGGCGATGCCGCCGAAGACTTCGAGCATGGGATCGATGCGGGCGCGGGCGCGGATCGCTTTCATGCGCAGTTTGAAGAGTTGCTCGAAGCTCGCGTTGACGCGCTGGGACGCGTAGCCTTCGAGGCCGTAGGATTTGATGAGGCGGGCGCCGGAGAGTTTCTCAGACAGGAGCGCGGTCGAGTCGCCCAGTTCGGCCTGGGTGCGTTTGGCGACGGTGCGCAAGCGCTTGGAAAGGAGCGCGATGGGGAGACCGGCGAGCGGATAGATGAGGAGGATAATCAGCGACAGTCCCCAGTCGATGTAGATCATCGAGCCGATGAGAGTCGCGACCGTGAGGGTGTCGCGGATGGCGGTGGTCAAGGTGGATTGGACGGCTTGCTGGATGAAGCCGATATCGTTGGTCAAGCGCGAAATGAGATGGCCGGGGGCTTCACGGGAGAGGCGAGCGAAGTCGGCAGCGACAAGATGGGAAAACCCCGTCGTTTGCATGTCGGCTGACATGCGCATGACGAAGCGGTTAGTTTCCACCGTCTGGAGATAGAGGAATATGGCGCGGGCGGACGTGACGAGAATGATGGTGCCGAGGATCAGGTGGAGGCTGTCGGTTTTGCCATCCTTCAGGTTGTCGAACGAGGCTTTGATGATGAGCGGGTAGGCGCCGGTGCAGGCGGCAAGCACGACGGTGAGGAGCAGGCCGTAGAGAATCTGGGGCCACCGCGGCAAAATCCAATCGTGCAGGAAGCGCGACAGCAGCCGTGTGCTGGTGGCGGGTTTTACAGCCGCTGTTGCGCTTTCCGGTTGCGTGAGCATCAGGATTCTTTCGTGGGGTGGGCTGGGTCCATCAGACGGTGGAGGTGGACCACGTAATACCGCATATGCGCGTTGTCGACGGTGCGCTGGGCGGCGGCTTTCCAGGCTTTGTGGGCTTCGGCGTAGTTGGGGAACAGGCCGACGATGTCGACGGCTTTCAGGTCCTTGAATTCTTGAGTTTCAAGATCGACGAGCTCGCCACCGAGGACGAGGTGGGGCAATTGGTTTTTAGGGGTCGGCATTTCCGTGGCGTCTCCTTTGCAAAGCATGACCTAGATCACGATTCAGCTCAGGCCTGCAAACCAGGACAATGCCATGTCCGTGACGAGGCCGAGAAAAAGGGCAATGCCGACGTCGCGGTTGGAGCGGAAGCGGCGGAGGCAATTGGCGGGGTTATCGACGTCGAGCGTCACAACCTGCCAGGATAACTGGAGGGAGACGAGCACGACGGCGGTGACGAAGATCAGGTGCGCGCCGGCCATGAAGCCTGCGATCAGCCAGAGGGTGACGGCTGCAGCGTAAAAGCCGCCGATCCAGGTCGGGGAGTTTTCGCCGAAGGTGATCGCGGTTGATTTCAGGCCGATGGATTGGTCGTCCTTCTTGTCCTGGTGGGCGTAGATGGTGTCGTAGCCGATGGTCCAGCAGATCGAGCCGAGATAGAGCAGGACGGCGGGCCAGCCGAGCGAGCCCTTAACAGCGGTCCAGCCCAACAGCGCGCCCCAGTTGAAGGCGAGTCCCAAGCCGACTTGGGGCCAATTGGTGTAGCGCTTCAGGAAGGGGTAGATCGCGACAATGACGAGGGAGGCGGCGCCGACCTGGATGGTGAACCAGTTGAATTGGATGAGAACCAAGAAAGCGAGGGCTGCGAGGAGCGTCGCAAAGGCGAGGGCCTGGAATGGGGTCACTTGGCCGGAGGGAATTGGGCGGCTGGCGGTGCGGGCCACTTTGGCGTCGATGTCGCGGTCGACGTAGTCGTTATAGGCGCAACCTGCGCCGCGCATCAGGAACGCGCCGACCATGACCAGGAATAAGAACCAGAGGTTCGGGTAGGGCTTGCGGTCGGCGACGCCAGCAAGGCTAACGCCCCACCAGCAAGGAAACAGCAATAGCCAAGTGCCGATCGGACGGTCGAGACGGGCGAGGCGCAAGTAGGGGCGAAGGGCTTTGGGGGCCAGATGGTCGACCCAGTTGCCGGGCGCTGCGTCGGCAACGGGTGGGGTTTCCTCGCTTGCAATTGCCGCAGCAGCCGACGCCACCGCTGCCGTTCGGGCGGAAGCGTTGCTGGCAGCTGCGTGAGCGTCAGGCGGTATAGTGCTGGCCGTCATAAGGTCTCATGCATTTGGGCGACAAAATCGCGGTGGTTGGGACGCTAACGGGGCGGTGCGGGCGCTGCAATGTGGCAAGCGCGCTGATGTTGGTGTTGCGGGCTTGGCGGGCATTCCGCTACCAAGACATATGGCTATTCATGATTTTTCATCGCAGCGGTTGTTTGTCGAGCCGGGGTTGGCAACGGGTGAGGAAATCGTTTGCGAGGGTCAACAGGCAAATTACCTGCTCAATGTGCTCCGGTTACGCGATGGCGACAAGCTGCGGGTGTTTAACGGGCGCGACGGCGAGTGGGAGGCGGAGTTGCGGGCCGTCCGCAAGCGGGATTGCCGGTTGGTCGTTGGGACGTGCGTGCGCGGCCAAGTGGCGGGGCCAGATGTCGAGTATCTGTTTGCGCCGCTGAAGCATGCTCGCCTTGACTATATGGTGCAGAAGGCCGTGGAGATGGGCGTGGCGCGGTTGCGGCCGGTGATTACGCGGCGGACGGTGGCCGAGCGGGTCAACCTCGACCGGATGCGGGCGAATGTGATTGAGGCGGCCGAGCAGTGCGGTATACTGCATATCGCGGAGGTTTGCGCGCCAGTGAAGTTGGGGGCGGCGCTGGAGACGTGGGATGGGGGTCGCAAGCTCGTGTTTTGTGATGAGGCGGCGGAACCAGGCCGTGTGATCGAGCAGTTGAGCGGATTGCCGGCTGGCGCACCGGTTGGCGTTTTGATCGGTCCGGAAGGCGGGTTTGATCCAGCGGAGCGGGAGGCGTTGTTGCGCCAACCTTATACTCTGGCCTTGTCGCTAGGGCCGCGGATCATGCGGGCGGATACGGCGGCGGTGGCGGCACTGGCGCTGGTGAATGCGGTTCATGGTCAGGGCTTGTGACGGTAGTCCACTGGCCACTTGTGCGTTTGGCGATTGAGCCTATAAGCGCGTCACAATAGTTCTGGAATCTTGAACTATTTCGTTTCACGGACTTAAAATAAGCCGATCCAACGTAACAGGGCCAATCAGGCATGTCGACACGCGAGGCAGCAGCGCCAAGCCGGGAAATCTCGTCCCGGGCCGATTTGACCGGTTGGATTGCCGAGGGCGAAAAGCCGCGCGACCGTTGGCGGATTGGGACGGAACACGAGAAGTTCGTGTTCAAGACGGGCAGCCTCGAACCTGTGCCGTATGCGGGGGAAGCCGGAATCCGGGCGCTCATGGAAGGGATGATCGCGCGGTTTGGGTGGGAACCGATCATGGAGGGGGATAACCTCATTGCGCTACGGCGACCCAAGTCGGAAGCAGTGCCTGGCGAAATCGGCGGGACGATCAGTCTGGAGCCGGGCGGGCAGTTCGAGTTGTCAGGCGCGCCGCTTGCTAATTTGCACGATACGGCCGCCGAGACGGCGCAGCACCTGCGCGAGGTGCTAGCCATGGGCGAGACGCTCGGGATCGGGTTCCTCGGCGTCGGGTTTTCGCCGAAATGGGCGCTGGCCGACGTGCCTAAGATGCCCAAGCAGCGCTACGGCGTGATGACCCGCTACATGCCCCAGGTGGGCAACGGCGGGCTCGACATGATGTACCGGACGGCGACGATTCAGGTGAACCTGGATTTTGGGTCGGAAGCCGACATGGTCAAAAAACTGCGGGTGTCGCTGGCGTTGCAGCCGATTGCAACAGCGCTGTTTGCGTCTTCGCCGTTCAAGGAAGATAAGCCCAACGGCTTCAAGTCGATGCGCAGCGAGGTCTGGCGCGATACGGACAGAAACCGGACCGGGATGCTGCCGTTCGCGTTCGAGCCCGGCATGGGGTATGAGCGGTACGTCGATTATGCGCTGGGCGTGCCGATGTACTTCGTCTATCGCGATGGCCGGTATATCGATGTGGCGGGGGCATCGTTTAAGACGTTCATGGACGGCAAGCTGCCGCAGTTGCCGGGCGTGAAGGCGACGATAGATGATTGGTCGGATCACCTGACGACGCTGTTTCCTGAGGTGCGGCTCAAGAAATTCCTGGAAATGCGCGGGGCCGACAGTGGGGGCTTGGCGCGGATCACGGCGCTATCGGCGTTCTGGACCGGGTTGTTGTATGACCAGACGGCGCTGGATGGGGCGTATGACTTGATCAAAACGTGGACCGCTGAGGAGCGGGAGGCATTGCGCAATGACGTGCCGGCCGGTGCATTTGCGACGCCGTTCCGGACGGGGACCGTGGGTGATGTGGCGCGGCGGGTGCTGGAGATATCGGCTTCAGGCTTGCGAGCGCGGCGGGTGCTCAACGCCAAGAGCCAGGACGAGAGCATCTATCTTGCGCCACTGGAAACCATGGTCGCAACGGGGCGGACACTCGCGGATGACTTGCTTGAGCTGTATCATGGGCGCTGGAACGGGAAGGTCGATCCGATCTTTCAGGAGTTCGCGTTTTGATTGATTGGATGAGTTGCTGCTCGTTGCCTTCGCGATAAGGGCTATCGCGCTTAACCCATTCGTCTATGCGGAGCATAGCTTCGCTATGACGGGTCAAGCCCACGGCTGTCCGGTTCCCGATATCTCAAACGATCAGGCTCTAATGGGACACCGCCAGCCCACTGCTTTCCTGAGACAAGTGCGCCCTTGCGCACGGAGATCCGGGACCTTTACCACTCACCGTGTGATAACGACCCCGGATCGGCGAGTGCAGAGCCGTCCGGGGAACCAGTGGAGAGGGCGGGTGTTAAAACGGACATCCGTGGGGTGACTCTTCGAACTCCTCTCTTATTGGGCCTAGGTGTGATTGTGGGTCTTTGAGCGGTTCAGGCCACGTTCAGGCAGGAACCGATAGATGACGGATGGCCGGTGATTTAGAAGAAGCGGGAACGTGTCATGACTGAGGGATATTATTCAAACGACCGCCATGACCCTTTCGGCTGGTTTAAGACCGCTTGTCTCGTCTTGGCCGTGTTTGCGGTATTGATCGCAACCACCGTGATGGCGGCAAAGGCCGACGATTGCCCGTCGTCTTGCCGTCAGCGTCATAACCAGTGCCGGATTGAGACTAAGGGTTCGCCGTCGTGCGACGCCCAGTTGGAAGCGTGCATCCGGAGTTGCGTGGCGTCGCAGTCGAAGGCGTTGCCGCTTCCACCGCCGAAGCGGTGAGGGCTGCGTCGTACTCATCCAATGACAAAAACCGCCAGGAAGCGGGGGCCGTGGGCGCCCATGACCGTGATGCCACCGATGTCGGACGTGCGGGATGGGCCGGAGACGAAATTGAGCGTGCGCGGCATGACACCGGGGCCGAGCTTGGCGCGGACGATGTCGAGGGCGTCCTCGTAGGAGCCTTTGAGGGTTGCCGCATCCAGCACCACGAGGTGGGATTCTGGCAGGTAATTCAGGGTCACGGGGTTGTCTGGACCGGAGGCGAGGACCAGGGTCCCGGTTTCTGCGGCGGCGGCGACGGCATAGGACAATGAGACTTCATCGGCTGGCTGGGCGCGGCCGGACAGGCGTTCGATTGCTGGGGCTGATTGCCAGGGCAGGGCTACGAGGCGGGCGTCGGCACCCATGCGGATGCGGAGTGGTTTGTTGTGGGCGCGCAGGTAGGTTTGGATGGCGACCGGCAGTGTGTCGAGGGTTGGGACGTCGACGACGGTTGCAAAGCCGCGGGTCAAGTATTCGGTGAAATGGGCGCGCAGCGCGGCAGGCTCCTGCAAGGCGCGGGCGGGCGTCAGGTGGCGCGCGCGGGCGGTAATGCGGGCCTGCGCCAAGGCCGCGCGAGCGCTGTCACCGGGTTTTACATCGAGGGACGCGCGGATCTTGGAAAAGATCGCATCGCGTGCAGCAGTGTTGGAGCGGGCGTCAGACATCGGGGGCGATACCTTGTTTGTGTTCGGCCCACAGTTGCTGGAACGTGCGGCCCTGGGGGGCTGGCAGATCGCGGTGGCGGGTCCAGCCCGAGGCGAGGGGGAGGTATCGGAACGAACGGCTCGAACCTGATGCGGCGGACAGGCCAACGGCTGCAAAGCGGGTCAGCAGGTGGTAAAGGCGCGGGCGTTTGGCCAAGAATGCGAACATGCCGAGCGAGCGCTTGGCCATGAAGCTTGGGTAGCCGGCGGCGAATTCGCGGTCGCGCCATTTGCGCATGAGGCCGGGAAGCGGGATCTTGACCGGGCAGACAGCTTCGCACGCGCCGCAGAAGGTGGAGGCGTTGGGCAGGTTGCCAGCGGCCTTTACGCCCAGATGGGCGGGCGTCAAGACTGCGCCGATGGGGCCAGGATAGACCCAGCCGTAGGCGTGGCCGCCGACGGCGTTGTAGACCGGGCAATGGTTCATACAGGCCGCGCAGCGGATGCAGCGCAGGACTTCGCGGAACTCGGTGCCGAGCAGTTCGGAGCGGCCGTTGTCGAGAATGACGACGTGGTAGGCCTGCGGTCCGTCGGGATCGTCGGCACGGCGGGGGCCGGTCGAGAAGGTGACGTAGTTGGTGATGTCTTGCCCGGTCGCCGAGCGGGCCAGCAAGCGGAGGATCGTCGTCACGTCTTCGAGCGTCGCCATGACTTTTTCGATGGACGTGATGACGATGTGGACGCGGGCGAGCGATTGGGTGAGGTCGCCGTTGCCTTCGTTGGTGACGATGACCGATGAGCCGGTTTCGGCGATGAGGAAGTTGGCGCCAGTGATGCCGACATCGGCCGCGATGTAGTTTTCGCGCATGACGCCGCGGGCTTCCGACACCATCGACGCGGCATCGGGCAGAAGGCGGTCTGGGGGAAGGTGAGTGTGCTTGGCGCGGAATTCGGCTTCCACCTGGCCTTGCGTCAGGTGGAGGGCTGGAACGACGATGTGGCTGGGGATTTCGTGGCGGATCTGGACGAGGTATTCGCCAAGGTCGGTTTCGACGACACGGAGGCCAGCATCTTCCAGGTGAGCATTGAGGGCGATTTCCTCCGACACCATGGACTTGCCCTTGGTGACGAGCTTGGCATCGGCGTCGCGGCAGATTTTGAGGATGATGTCGCGGGCGTCGCCTGCGGTTTGAGCCCAGTGAACCTGCGCGCCGTTTTCCGTCGCCTTTTGCTCGTAGCGGGCTAGGTAGACGTCGAGGTTGGCCAGCATGTGGTTCTTGACGTCGCGGCCAACATTACGGAGCTGTTCGAACTCGGGAAGCCCGGCTTTTGCGGCGGTGCGCTGGGCGACGAGGCCGCCCGGCAAGCCGCCGAGTGCGCGCTGCAACTGGGCATCGCCGAGGGCTGCGCGCGCATTCGCTTTGAAATTGGCCGATGTTGGTTCCATAGTCCAGTTCTGGCACGGCAGCCGTTTAAGTGGAACCCCTAAGGATCGAAAGGGGAGTTGTCTGCAACAATGCAAGGCATGCCGGTGGAGCGAGACTGTGGAGGGCGTCGTTGATGAGAGCCGCAATCTGGTTGGCGGGGGTGCTTTGGGCTTTTGGGGGTGCGGTTCGAGCGGAAGGGGGTGCTTCAGCGGGCGGCCTTGCGGAGTTGCGCGGCCACGGGGGACCGGTCCGGGCGTTGGCAGTGATGGCCGACCGCGCAACGCTTGTGACCGGTGGCTTTGATAGTGCGCTGATCGTGTGGGATTTGGCGTCGGGCGGCGCGCGACGCGTGCTGCGGTTCCACGGTTCTACCGTCAACGCGGTGGCCGCCCTGCCGGGGGGGTGTTTTGCCTCGGGTGGGGAAGACGCCAGAATAGCGATCTGGTGTGGCGACAACACGGAGCCAACGGGCGTGCTCGACGGGCACACAGCGCCGATCACGCAATTGGCCGTGTCAGCCGATGGGCGGCAGTTGGCGAGCGTTTCGTTTGACAGGACGGCGAGGGTTTGGCCGCTGGCTGGTGCCGGGCCGAAGGGCTTTGATGGGCCGAAAGTTTTTGATGGATCGACTGGGCCGTTGAACGCGGTGGCGTTTTTGGCCGATGGCACGGGCATCGTGACCGGGGGCTATGACGGGACGGTGAGGGTCTTATCGCTGACGGCGCAACCGGCTCCTCGGCCGCTCAGTCTGGGTGTGCCGGTCAATGCAATCGCGGTTTCCAGCGATGGTCGGCTGGTGATTGCAGGCGCTGACGGCCATGTCCGCAAGCTCGCGCGGGATTTGACGGTTGAAGCTGATTTCGACGTCGGGTCCGGGCCGTTGACGACGGTCGCGTTGACGCCCGATGGGGCTATCATCGCGACGGCTGGGATGCGCACGCAAGTGACGATGATCGAGGCGGCGACCGGCAAGACGGCGTTAGAGATTCTGGGACCAGGGCTGCCGGTGTGGAGCCTCGCGTTTTCCGCCGATGGGCGGGAACTCTATACCGGCGGGCAAGATCGCGCGGTGCGGCGTTGGGTGACGGCGACCGGCAAACCGGCGGGCGCCGAGCAGGCTGCCGTGGCAGCCCAAGCGCTGCCGTTTGCCGACGAGCGGGGGGCAAAATTGTTTGCGGCCTGTCAGGCCTGTCACGGCTTGACCTTGGGCGATACGGCCAAGGCTGGCCCGACGCTTGCGGGGCTGTTTGGGCGCAAAATCGCATCGGCGCCGGGGTATCGCTATTCCGAAGCATTGAAGGGGCTTAACATCGTGTGGACGGCTGAAACGGTCGGCAAACTGTTCACGGTGGGGCCAACGCTTTATACGCCCGGCACGAAAATGCCCGAGCAGACACTATCGGACCCAGGTGACCGGGAGGCGTTAATCTCGTGGCTGGCCAAGGTCACTGCGCGTTAACAAGGTCACTGCGCGTTAATTAGGTCTGCCAGCCGTTGCGGATGGGTGCGTTCGGGTCTGATTTAGTGTATGAATCTGCGTCCGCGAGCACCCGCATCGCATGGAAGGTTGACCGTTATGTCACAGAAAACTCAGGCCAGATCGGCCAAATCATCGAGCAAGATCCAGATTTACGATCCGATCTGGTCGGAGATCCGGACCGAAGCAGAGCGCGCTATTGCCGACGAGCCGGGGCTTGGCGGGTTTATTTTCGCGACCGTGCTCAGTCATAACCGGCTGGAAGATTCGGTGTGCCACCGGCTGGCGCAGCGGCTCAATCATGCCGATGTCGACGCCGGGTTGATCACGCGGACGTTCCAGGATGTGCTGGACGCCACTCCCGAACTCGGCGTCGCATTCCGGGCTGATCTTGCAGCCGTGCGCGATCGCGATCCAGCGTGCACCCGCCAGTTGGAGCCGTTGCTGTACTTTAAGGGCTTCCATGCGCTGGTGACCCACCGTTTTGCGCATGTGCTGTGGACCGAGGGGCGGCGGGATTTCGCGCTGTATCTGCAGAGCCAGTCGTCGCGGATCTTCAGCGTGGATATTCATCCGGGCGCCAAGTTCGGCAAAGGGATCATGCTCGACCATGCGACGGGTTTTGTATGCGGCGAGACGGCGGTTGTCGGCGACAATTGCTCATTCCTGCATGCGGTGACGCTCGGCGGTAGCGGGAAGGTCACGGGCGACCGGCATCCCAAGATCGGCGACAATGTACTGGTCGGCGCTGGTGCCAAGATCCTCGGCAATATCAGGGTTGGCAATTGCTCGCGGGTGGCGGCCGGCAGCGTTGTTCTCAAGGAAGTGCCGCCAAATACGACGGTGGCTGGCGTGCCCGCTGAGGTCATCGGGCCCGCTGGGTGCCCTGAACCGGCGCGGGCGATGGATCAAGGGTTGAGCCCGGGTGATTGCGGCTGCAACGATAAGGGTTGAGGTTTGGATGAACCGGTCGCGTTCTTGAGGGCGCGTCGTGATGTCCGGCTTCTCAGTGAGCGCTCTGCATGCAAACAGGAGCGGGTGCAATTTGGGCTGGTGGCTGTTTTTTAAGTTGCGTCCGCTCAGCGCAATCCGTGGAAAGCGCAATCAATCATCAGCGTTTAGGAAAGTCTGGCTGTGAAAAAAGACGAGATGGCGAAGGTCGAAGCGTTTCTACGCAAGCGGTTCAGCAATCCTGCGATTGAAGTGCGGGCGCGGCCAAAGAAGACGGACAGCGCGGAAGTCTATATCGGGAAGCGCGATGAGGATTTCCTGGCGGTGCTGTATCGCGAGGATGAAGACGGCGAAGTTTCCTATCAGTTCCAGATGGCGATCCTCGACATCGATCTCGAAGACGTTTGATCGGCAGACTTTTGAAAGGCAGATTTGGGTATGGCGCTGTATGAACTCGATGGCGTGAAGGTCAAAACGCCTGGGCCGGGGCGGTTCTGGGTCGCGGAAGATGCGGTGGTCGTTGGCAACGTCGAAATCGGCGATGATGTCAGCATTTGGTTTGGCAGCGTCGTGCGCGGTGACAACGATGCGATCCGTATCGGGGCGGGCTCGAATGTGCAGGACGCCTGCGTGCTGCACGTCGATCCAGGATTTCCGATGGAAATTGGGGCGAACTGCACCATCGGTCATAAAGTTTTGCTGCACGGATGTATGATCGGGCAGGGCTCGCTGATCGGCATGGGCTCGATCATCATGAACGGCGTCACAATCGGGGAGCAGTGTTTGATCGGGGCGAATACGCTCATTCCCGAAGGTAAGGTCATTCCACCGCGGTCTATGGTTCTTGGTGCGCCGGGAAAGATTGTACGGGAGCTTACAGAAGCCGAGGTGGTCAGGATCGGCGGGACGGCTGGTAATTACCAGCGGAATTGGCGGAAATTTGCCGCTGGATTGGTCCGGCAGGCTTGATCCTAAGGGATGATGCGGTGTGGCGTCTCAGTTCTAGATGCGGCATCTGTATTTTCCGCTTCGGTTTCGTTATGGTCGGGCTGAGTACAGATATTTCCCCATCCATCGACGATGCGCAATATTTAGCACGCGGCCTTGTTTTCCCGTGAGGCATACGGTATGCCAAGAATGATTTGAGCACATTGCTCTTTTTCGCGGCGCGCTTCAACGGCTTGTTAGGGCGGCACATCGTTCAGCTTGTGAGAAAATTCCATGGCAGCGTTCAGCAACAGCGAAACGCCATCAAAACCGATGCCGGGCGATGAAACGCAACTGCATCTCAATGCAATCGATACAGGTGTGAGCCTGAAGGCCCGCGCGTACGATGCCCTAAAGACGGCCATCCTGCGATTGGATATTTATGCGCCTGAGGCGCAGCTGCGGCTTGATGAGCGGGATTTGTCGGCCAAATTCGGGGTGAGCCGCACGCCGTTGCGCGAGGCGCTGGCGCAACTCGACCAAGAAGGGCTGGTTCGGATCCAGCCACGGCGGGGGATCTTTATCGTTCGTAAGACCAAGGCCGAGATCATGGAAATGATCAAGGTCTGGGCGGCGCTCGAGAGCATGGCGGCGAGGCTTGCGACGATCCATGCCAGCGATGAAGAACTCGCCGCGCTGAACGGTCTGGTCGATCAATTTTCCCAGGATGCGGTGGCAGCCCAGATGGGCGAGTATTCGGACGCCAATATTGCGTTTCATTCAGCCATCATCCGTCTTGGAAAATGCGAGCTGATCGCCGATATCACGGACCGGCTGTTCTTTCATGTGCGGGCTATCCGGCGGCGGACAATTGTCGAAGCTGATCGGGCCAAGCGCTCGATCGCCGACCATAAAGAAATCGTGGCGGCTTTGAAGGCGCGCGATACCGAGTTGGCGGAACGGCTGGTGCGTGAGCATACGCTCAAGCTTTGCGCCCATGTTGCAAAGCATGTCGACTTAAGCTGAGAAAGTAAGCCTTCCCATTTTCGGCGGCGCGGAAATTGGGGTGGGTGATGAAGAAAACACGAAGCTAGAGGAAGCGACTGATGACGAAGGCCCTGGAAGGTATCCGCGTTCTCGATTTTACTCATGTGCAGTCCGGGCCGACGTGCACACAATTGCTTGCTTGGTTTGGTGCCGACGTGATCAAGATCGAGCGTCCGGGCGAAGGCGATATTACGCGCGGGCAGTTGCGCGATATTCCTGATGTGGACGGGCTCTACTTTACGATGCTCAATCACAACAAGCGGTCGATGACGCTTGATACCAAGAATAAGACCGGGAAGGTCGTTCTCGAACGTCTGATCAAGACCTGCGATATTCTGGTTGAGAATTTTGCACCCGGCGTCCTCGACCGCATGGGGTTCTCGTGGGAGAAGATCCACGCGATGAATCCGCGGATGATCGTGGCGTCGATCAAAGGCTTTGGTCCGGGCCCCTATCAAGACTGCAAGGTGTATGAAAATGTGGCCCAGTGCACCGGCGGCTCTGCTTCAACGACGGGCTTCCGCGACGGCTTGCCGTTGGTCACGGGTGCACAGATCGGCGATAGCGGTACGGGTCTCCATCTGGCCGTCGGTATTCTTGCGGCATTGAACCAGCGTCATGCCACGGGTGTGGGGCAGCGCGTCGATGCGGCCATGCAGGACGGCGTGTTGAACCTGTGCCGGGTGAAGCTGCGCGACCAGCAGCGCCTTGCTCATGGTCCGTTGCGTGAGTTCAGTCAGTTCGGCGAAGGTATCGCGTTTGGCGATGCCGTGCCGCGCGCCGGTAACGATTCGGGCGGCGGGCAGCCGGGGCGCATCTTGAAGTGCAAGGGCTGGGAAACTGATCCCAACGCCTACATCTATTTCATCACGCAGGCTCCGGTTTGGGAGAAAATCTGCGATGTCATCGGCGAGCCCGGTTGGAAGACGCATCCCGATTATGCCAAACCAGCAGCGCGCCTCACGCGATTGAACGAGATTTTTGCTCGCTGCGAGCAGTGGACCATGACCATGACCAAGTTTGAGGCCATGGATATTCTCAACAAAGACGACATCCCATGCGGTCCGATCCTTTCCATGAAAGAGCTGGCGGAAGACCCGTCGTTGCGGGCGACAGGAACCATTGTCGAAGTCGATCATCCAACGCGCGGCAAGTATCTGTCGGTTGGAAACCCAATCAAGTTGTCGGCAAGTCCGACGGTTGTGACGCGCTCGCCATTGCTGGGTGAGCATACGGACGAGATCCTCAGCACCGTGCTTGGGTATTCGGAAGCCGAAGTCGCCGACATCAAGGCGTCGGGTTGCACGCAGCCACCTGCGAAAAAGGTGGCCGCGCCTGCGTCCGCGCCCGAGGCTGCTGTCGGCGAAACGGTGTCGCTATTCCCGCGGCTCTAGAATGACGTGCTCGTTTGATTTGGCATCCGTTGGCTGAGCCTTACGGATGGCTTCACATGCGACTGTAACGGCTGTAGCTCAAACAGAGCTACGGGTTGCTTCACGCCTTAGTAAGGAAATGTCATGCGCATCGTCGTTCACGGTCAGGAAGCCTTCGGCAAGGCGGTTCTGGAAAAGCTGTTGGAGCGGGGCGAGAACGTCGTGGCTGTGTTTTCGGCGCCCGACAAAGAGGGGCGCGCGAGAGACCCGTTAGCGGCGTTTGCGGAACAAAAGGGCTTGCCGCTGCATCAGCCTAAGTCGTGGAAGACGGCCGAAGCGCTGGAGCTCATCACGTCGTACGATGCCGATTTGTGCGTGATGGCGTATGTGCTCATGTTCGTGCCGCAGTCTGTGATTACCGCGCCGAAGTTTGGCTCGATCCAGTATCATCCGTCGTTGCTGCCAATGCATCGGGGGCCATCGTCGATCAACTGGCCGATTGCGGTCGGGGCGGCGAAGACGGGTTTGACGATTTTCTATCCCAACGACGGGTTGGACGAGGGCGATATCCTGCTCCAGAAGGAATGCGAGATCGGACCCGACGAAACGCTGGGCGATGTTTATTTCAACAAGCTGTTCCCGATGGGCATCGACGCCATGATGGAGTCGGTCGATCTGGTGCGGGCGGGGAAAGCGCCGCGCATCGTGCAGGACCTCGCGAAGGGCTCGTATGAGAGCTGGTTCAAGAAGGACCTGGCGCAGATCGATTGGTCGATGCCGGTGGCGCGGGTTTACAACATCATCCGTGCGGCGAATCCGGCACCTGGAGCGTGGTCGACGATCAAGGGGAATAAGGTCGATTTTTACGACAGCGCCCGGGCCGAGGATGCCGGTGCGGGGGTGCCGGGGGAAGTTGTGGCGGTGTCGGACGACGGGATCACGGTTGCGGCAACCGGCGGCGCGGTTCTCTTGAAGCGGGTGCGCGTTGCGGGCGGGCCCAAGATTGCGGCCAGCGAGTTCGCGAAGACGGCTGGGGTTGTGGCGGGCGATCGGTTCGATGCGTTCGTGGCGAAGGTGAAGGGGTAGGGGGTCGCGGCTGCGTCTATCATTCGACATAAAATGATCGGGTAAAACTTCGTCACCCGCGTTGCGTAGAATTTCTTCAGTTATTAAGGTTGGGTATCGGGGGAGTTTTGACTCGGAGGCGTTGATGTTCGGCTGGTTTAGGCGGAGGCAAGAGCATCAAGTTGATCTCATTCTATCGTCTATGCATCAAAAGATCGGACTTTTTGAAAGACAGCGAGAAGTCCAAAAGGCTTTCCAGTCGATTGGTCGGGATTGGGAACGCGGGACGGAACCAAACTATATCTGCATCAATGCAATTACGACTTTGCTAAAAGAAATTATTGCGACGAATGGCCTCGAAACCGAAAAAATGACTGAAGAAGAGCTGTTGGCAACAGGCGTATTCTCGTTCGTCTGTTGCGATCTAATCGTAGGAATTTACCGCGCTGAGTTTACATCAGTTGCTATAATAGCCTTGAATAATATTTTGGGACGCGGCCAGGGGCCAGAAATTTGCGCACGTCGTGCCAATCTCGTCGGCAACCTATACAATTTCTTGGCTCACCAGGATAATGCGTTCAACACCATACAACGGCGGTTCGCCGATTGGATAGCTGACCCGTCGACCCAAAATTTTGTAAACCTTGTGGCGATTTATCAGGTTGTCAAACAGTCCAGAATTGGCGCGGACATATTGTCCTGATCCAGTTGGACGATTGAATGAATTGGATTAATTGGGACGAATTCCCTGCAGCGCGACGTGTCCGCTGCGCGAGGGCTGCCGCCCTTACCCCCCTTGAGGGGTGACCCCTCAAGCTCCCCACTTTTTAGG
>JANOVN010000291.1:0-6923 GCA_031417455.1 Hyphomicrobiaceae bacterium
ACCTCAATTAGGATCGATGATTTCGAAGAATCGGACGGTAAGGCAACGGCCACAATAGTCGCTCAAGGTAAGATTTTTGAAGTTCGGATGGAAATTGCTACTGAGCGTCCAAATGAGAGTGGTCCTGATGCCTATGCGAGGCAGTTGGGAGATCTTCGCAAAATATTGGAGCAGGCACTGAAGCCACCACACTGTGTTCAAATGTGAATTTCGAGAACTCCCGGTGAAAACGACCGGGCGTTTTTATTTGTCGTTTGGAACGATTGATAGTGAACAAGGTACCGTTATTCTGGCCTGTTCAAAAGTTGTTAAGCACTATTTGCGGGCTCGGCAGTGCGGCTGGGTGTGAATCCCAGTAGCGTTTCGTTGTGGTAACAACGGGGCGTTTCACATCATGGCGGCTGCAGCTGCGCGTAAATCTTCCCTCAAAGAGCCAGATCTTATGGACAAGGCCCATGAGGTCCTGGAGCGGGTGTTCGGGTTTAAATCGTTCCGGCTGCATCAGGCGGCTATCATCGAGACGGTGATCAACGGCGGCGATGCTCTCGCTTTGATGCCGACCGGTGGCGGAAAGTCGCTGTGCTATCAAATCCCGTCGCTGGTGCGCGAAGGCACGGGGATCGTGGTCTCGCCGCTGATCGCGTTGATGCAGGATCAGGTCGATGCGCTCAAGGAAGCAGGCGTTCGGGCGGCGTTCCTGAATTCGACGCTCGACCGGCGGGAGCAGGAGGCCGTCGAGTGGGAACTCGTCGGCGGGAAGCTCGATCTGCTGTACGTGGCACCGGAGCGGCTGGTCCAAGAGCGGATGCTGGGGCTGCTCGGGCGGGCGAAGATTGCGCTGTTTGCCATCGATGAGGCGCATTGCGTGTCGCAGTGGGGGCATGATTTCCGGCCCGAGTATAGGCAGCTGCGGATTCTGGCCGAGCGGTTTCCCAACATTCCCCGGATTGCACTGACGGCGACTGCTGACGAACGCACGCGGGAAGAAATTGCAACCGAGTTGAGCCTGGAAGGCGCGCACCGGTTTGTGGCGAGCTTTGATAGGCCCAATATCCGCTACACGATTTCGGAAGCGGGCGGGAGCAGCGCGCGCGACAAGCTGTGGCAGTTCATTGCCAGTGAGCACCCCAGCGACAGCGGCATCGTTTACTGCCTGTCGCGCAAGGCGGTCGAGGAGACGGCGGCGTGGCTGACAGGCAAGGGTAAGCGGGCGCTGGCCTATCACGCGGGGCTGCCAGCAGACGTGCGCCGGACCGTGCAACAGCGGTTTTTGGCCGAGGATAATCTGGTGATCGTGGCGACGATTGCATTCGGTATGGGGATCGACAAGCCGGATGTGCGGTTTGTGGGCCATCTCAATTTGCCAAAATCAATCGAGGCCTATTACCAGGAGACGGGCCGCGCTGGGCGCGATGGGGAAGCGGCGGATGCCTGGATGGCGTATGGGCTGGCCGATCTCATTCAGTTGCGGCAGTGGATCGTGCAGTCGGACGGCAGCGAGGAATTCAAGAAGGTTCAGCGCCAGAAGCTCGATGCGCTGATCGGGCTTGGCGAGATGGTCAATTGCAGGCGTCAGGCGCTGCTGGCGTATTTCGGTGAAATCAAGCACGAGCCGTGCGGGAACTGCGATAATTGCCTCAATCCGCCGGTGACGATTGATGGTACGGAGCTGGCCCGCAAAGCGTTGTCGGCGGTCTACCGGACGGGGCAGCGGTTCGGCGTCGGCTATGTGTCCGACGTGCTGTTGGGTAAGGCTGAGGAGCGGATCATCCGCAACAGCCACGACCAGCTCGCCGTGTTCGGGATCGGCAAGGATCAGGATCAGAATACGTGGCGGGGTGTGTTCCGCCAATTGACGGCGGCGGGGCACCTGACCGGCGATACCGAGGGGCATGGCACGCTTTTGCTGACCGATCTGGCACGGCCGCTGTTGCGCGGGGAGACGGCGTTCCGGATGCGGGCGGTCGTCAAGGGCAGCCCCAAGCCAGCGAAGGGGCGGCGTCAGCCGGTGGTGCTTGGCACGGGCGAAGGGGCCGATCAGTCGCTGTTTGCGATTTTGCGGGTGGTTCGCTCGCGGCTTTCGCAGGACGCGAAGGTGCCGCCGTATGTGATCTGTCATGACCGGACGCTGGTTGAACTGGCGCAGAAGCGGCCGGGGACGCTGAGCGAGTTGCAGAACATCATCGGGCTTGGGGCAAGCAAGATCAGCAAGTACGGCCAGACGTTCTTGGATGCGCTGGCGCCGCATCGTGGCGATGCGAAGAGCGATCAAACCAAAATTTCTGCACCACTGAAGGACGTCGAGACTCGGCCAGAGCCCGAAGCGAAGGCGGCAAACGGTTTATCGAAGACGGTCAATGCTTCGCTGGAGTTGCGGGCGGCTGGGTTGAGCATTGATGAGATTGCCGAGCGGCGGGGCTTTGCGGCCAGCACGATCTTGGGGCATTTCGCGGAAGGCATCGAGGCCGGGCATCTGGAAGCGCGCGAGTGCGTCGGGTTGGAAGAGCGCGAAATCGACGAGATCCTGGCGGCTTTCGAAGGGCATGGCACACTGGAGAGCGGTAAGCTCGGGCCGGTGCATTCAGCTTTTGACGGGCGGTATTCTTATGGCGTTCTCAAGTGCCTGCTGGCCGAGCTTTCCTGACCGGGCCGCATCAGGATAGTCGAAAGCATCACGAAGATCGACATGGTCGGGGATTTCGACGATAGGCTGATCGAGGCCAGCGCGACGACGAGGAAGTGGATGAGCACCAGGCCCGTGCCCGGGCGCAGCGACGTTTTCAGGTAGGCGAGGTAGATCGCAAACGGGGGAAAGAACAAGACGCTACACAGTAGGCCATAGTTCAAGACGAAGGCCACGACGAAGCTCTCGATGCCGTATTCAAGGCCATGCAGGCGGACCCACGTCATGAGCATGTTGGGGTCGGGGCCGAAGATCAAGTCATAGGTCGAGAGATAGCGGAATAAAGCGAACATCTCGATGCGTGTGCCAGCGCTGCCTTCGTCGTCGAACAGACGATTGGTCAGGGTATCGAAGGCCCCCATATCGAAAGCCAAAGCGAGGCCGAAGGTGGCCAGCGGCACGATGATTATTCCAGATAGTACCGAGCGGATTTCGAATTCAGCCCCGCCCAGAATGTCCAGAATGCGCCGGATGCCGAGATAGCCGAGGGCGGCCAGCGTTGCAGCGGTCGCAGCGCGTCCGCCGAACGGGATGAGGCTTGCCAGCGCCATGAAGAAACAAATGGGACGCAGCACCTTGGGCAGGTCGCGCGCGCCGCCTTGGGCCAGCATCACGATATAGGTGCCCATCAGCATGGCATTGGCGAGCGGATGGCCCAGCAGGGCGGTTGATCGTGGTTCGTCGAGCAGGTCCTCGCCGTTCACCACCAGCGGCGTCAAGCGCCAGCCGCCAATCAGCTCGTAAAAGCTCAAGGCGGCGTTGATGAACATCAGCGCGTGGATCAGCAGCGCCAGCCTGTGGGCGGCACGTTCGCCAGCGTCCTGCAACACGATAAAAATGAGGGCCGCGCCAATGAAGGTCTCGATGAAGATCGTGACCGGCAGTTTCAGGACCATCGACGCATAGACGATCATGAACAGGTTGGCGGCGAAGTAGGCAATCAGCGGCTGGTGACGGCGGATGATCTCGATCAGACCGGTTAGCGGGTTGCCGTAGCGCGTCGCCATCAGGACGAGGACAGCGCCCGCGACTAAGGTGGCGGGATGGAACTTTTCCAGCGGACTGCCGCCGGTATCGAAATACTGCCAGCCGAACATGTAGAGCGCGAGCGGCGAGATCGCCAGCAACGACACGACGATGAACGCCCGGCCTGCGGACATGATTGTGCTAAAACTGGTCGTCTCGTCGCGTCCGATTGCGGCTGATGCCTGCATTTTTGCGTTCCGTGGCCGTATCATGCCAACTAACAGCAAGGATTGTGCCGTGACTGGTCGCTTTACGCCTTAAGAAACCGAGCGCGGATTTCGTTGGCGAGGGCTCTGTTATGGGCGGTCCAAGGGGCTGATTTCGAGACGACGAGGTTGGCCTGCGAGCGCAGGATGACACCGTCGTTCAAGATCCTAAGGCCGTTGTCGCGCAAGGTGGCACCCGTCGAGGTGATGTCGACGATCAGGTCGGCGGTGCCAGCGGCAGGCGTCCCTTCGGTCGCGCCCAGGCTTTCAACGATCCGGTAATCGGTGACGCCGTTTTGTGCAAAGAAGCGGCGGGTGATGTTGACATATTTCGTGGCGACCCGCATCGAGCGGCCATGGTGGCGGCGGAACGGCAAGGCCATGGTGTCGAGATCGGCCATGGTGGCGACGTCGATCCAGAAATCGGGCACGGCGATGACCACGTCGGCGTGGCCAAAGCCTAATGGCCGAGTGAATTCGACCTTCGTGTCCGCGTCGGGGATTTGTTCGCGGATGAGGTCTTCGCCGGTGACGCCGAAGTGGACCGCGCCGGATTTGACGTGGGCGGCGATCTCCGAAGCCGAGACGAAGGCGACTTCGATTTCTGGCATCTCGTCGAACGCGCCGCGGTAGCCTCGTGCGTTGCCGGTTTTGCGCAGCGTCAAACCGCGCTGGGCCAAGGCCTCGGTTGTCTGTTCCATCAGCCGACCCTTGGAGGGCACGGCGAAGATCAATTTGTCTGTGCTCATTTCGCGCGTGCCTCGATGGCGGCCAACAGGCGTTCGGTGTGGATGGCAGCGCCGACGGCTGGCACGTCTTGCCGACTGCCTGCGAGGCGCATCAGGCCATCATAACGGCCCCCACCCGCGATGGGACTGAGCAGCGGCTGGCCTGGCGCGCCGATCTCGAACACGAAGCCGGTGTAGTATTCCAGCGAGCGGCCGAATTCGCCCGAGAAGCTGGCCGCGTTGAGGTCCAGGCCGTGGGCGGTGAAGCGTTCGAGGCGATCGTTGAATTTGGCGAGCGGGACGGCGAGGTCGATGCCGGCTTTCTTGGACAGGGCGGCGATGGCGGGGCTGGCCTGTTTGCAGGGCACGTTGATCGCCACATACGCTTCGATCAGGGCTTTGGAGGATGCGGCCAGCGGCGGGCTGCGGCTGTCTTCGATCACCGAGAGGATGCTTTCGGCAATTTCACGTAACGTGCGCGCGCCGAATTGCTCTTTGCCTTCGGCGTCGAGGTGGGCGGCAACAATAGCGTCGGCGGTGCCGGGGGCGGCGGCGCGCAGTTCCTGGACCAAGCGCTGCGGGAGCGCCTTCATCAGCCGGGCGGGGTCCTCGGTCAGGCGCTTCAATTCGGCGCGGAAGGCCTGTGGCCGCCAGAACTGCGATTGCAAGTGCTGACGCCAGCGTTGCGGCATGTCGACGGCGTCGAGCAACGCGCGCATGAGGGCGAGATCGCCGAACCGCAGATGGAGCGACGTGCGGTCGAGGCCAGCGGCTTCGAGGGCGGCAAGCATGGTGGCAAGGGTTTCCGCTTCGGCTTCAATTGGGTCAAGGCTGCCGAAAGATTCGATGCCAGCCTGGCGGAATTCGCGCGGGTGAGCGGCGGTGTCAGCGCGGGCTGGTTGATAGCGGAACGCCGCGCCGTTGTAGCAGTATTTGGCGGGCGTTGACGGATCGGCGACGCGTTCGAGGTGCAGGCGGCAGGTCGGCACGGTGAGGTCGGGGCGCAGACACAACTCGCGGCCTTCCTGGTCGGTGAAGACATACGTGCGGGCGCGCAAAGCTTCGCCGATGCCGTCGAGAAACACGCCGGCGGGCTGGATCATGGCGGGGGCAACCGCTTCGTGACCCGCGCGCGTGAACACACCCATGATGCGGGTGGCTTGGGCTTCGAGGACTTCGAACTGACGGGCGGTTTCAGCGGTCATTTAAGCAAGGTCTTCATGAAAGCAACCCCATTTGTCATCCTCGCGCTTGTCCTGAGGATGACAGTTGTGGGGGGCGTTGAGCTATTCATACAGCGCCAGGATTTTGCGGACTTCGGCGACGAGGTCGGATTCTGGAATCGTGATTTGCGCTGGGCGGGCGGCTTTCCATTCCTTGTTGTCTTTGATGGCGAGGGCGGCTTTTTCGCCTTCGATCAAGTCTTTGAGGACGAGTTCGCCTTTTTCGCGTTCGTTGGAACCTTGGATGACGACGACGGCTGCGCCGCGTTTGTCGGCGTATTTCATCTGCGGCTTCATACCGGCGGTGCCGAGATACATTTCGGCGCGGATTCCAGCGTTTCGGAGCGTTTGGGCGAGCGCCTGATAGCGGGGCAGTTCGGCTTTATCCATGACGAGCACGACGACCGGGCCAAGGGTTGGCTTCGCTTGGTCTTTGTTCAGGAGTGCAAGGGCCGCTGCTAAGCGCGAGACGCCGATGGAAAAGCCGGTAGCGGGCACCTTCTGGCCGGTGAAGCGGGCGACGAGGTCGTCATAGCGTCCGCCGCCACCGACCGAGCCGAAGCGAACCGGCTGGCCGTGCTCGTCGTTGACGGTGAAGGTCAGTTCGGCCTCGAACACGGGGCCGGTGTAGTATTCCAGGCCACGCACGACGGTCGAGTCGATGCGGATTTGATGCGCGTCATAACCGGCGCTTGCAGTTAGCTCAGTAATTTTTCGCAGTTCGTCGACGGCGGTCTTAAATGTGGAATTCATTGCAAATGGCGAATTAGACCAAGCGTCGAGAATGTATGCGTTACTTTCGTAGGCTTGCTGGCCGATTGCCGCTTCTACGAGGAGGTTCATAATCTCTTCGGTTTGTTGCGTGGTTAGTCCAGCGCCCTTTGTATAGTCGCCGCTGTCATCTAATCGACCCGGGCCAAGCAAAGACGTAACTGCATCGAACCCGAGGCGATCAAGTTTGTCGATTGCTCTAAGTACAGCCAATCTGGTTTCATCGCTTACGCAAAGCACCTCCATTACGCCGTCGAGCAATTTCCGATTGCTAACTTTGACAACG
>JANOVN010000292.1:0-4312 GCA_031417455.1 Hyphomicrobiaceae bacterium
GGCGGCACCGGCCAAGCCGCGCTGAACGCGCTTGACGGGTGCATCGTCAACCTGAGTGCGGTCACAGCCTCGGGCGACGCCACTCAACGCACCTTCTCGGCTCAACGCGCGTCCGTCCTGTCCACCTCGGGCGCCCATACCGGCACGCCCGTATTCTCCCCGGCCATCGGCACCACCGGCAATAACGGCTCCTGGACGTTTTGAACCCGGCGAGCGAAAGGATCAATCCGTTCGCTCGTCGGCTGGCCCGCCCCGCATCCCTAATCTTCACTAACCGAATCTTTGGGTTTACCTGCGATTCTGCGCGTCCAGAGTTTCAGGATCATTGCGCATGCGTGAGGCTATACGGACCGGATCGTGGTTGACGCAGGAGCGGATCCGCGCCTACGCGCTGATGCTCGGCGTCATGGGCATCATTGCCCTCGGCATCAACTGGAGCACCGGCACAACCCCGCTTACCGACCGTCTGGGCAAGCCGATCGGCACCGATTTCTCGGCCTTCTGGACTGCAGGCCGGATGCTGCTAGGCGGCGATTTCGTCGGCATGTTCGACCCAGCGATCCATTTCGATTTCCAGTCCGAAATCTTCGGCGATCCCTGGGTCGAGCATTACGGCTGGCACTATCCTCCGCCATTCCTGGCCGTTGCCGGTCTGTTGGCCATCTTTCCTTACGTCATCTCGCTGATGATCTGGCAAGGCGTTACCTTCGCCCTGTTCATGCGCACGATCCTGGCCATCGTCCCCAAACACCCGCTGGTGGCAATTGCGACTTTTGGCTTTCCCGCTGTCTTCTTGACCATGGGCCACGGTCACAACGCCTTTCTCACCTCGGCGCTGCTCGGCACCGGATTGCTGCTGATGGAGCGCCGGCCCATTCTGGCGGGCATCTGCTTTGGTCTGCTGTCCTACAAGCCCCAGTTCGCTCTCGTGGTCCCGTTAGTCGTATTTCTTGGCGGCCATTGGCGTGTCGCCCAGGCGGCTGCCGCAACGGTTGCCACGATGGTCGTCCTCTCCCTCTTGGCATTCGGCCCCGAAGCCTGGACCGCCTTCTTTGAGGGTGCCGTCTTCACCCGCCATGTCGTCCTCGAACAAGGCGGAACCGGCTGGTACAAAATCCAAAGCGTCTTCTCCGCCATCCGGTCGTTCGGTGGCTCAATCGCCACAGCCTACGCCGTCCAAGCCGCCGTCTCCATGAGTGCCCTGCTCGCGCTTGCGACCATGGTGCTTGCCGGTTGCGACCGCCGTCTCGTTGCCGCCGCGACCGCCACTGCCACGATGCTCGCGACCCCCTATTGCCTCGACTACGACATGACCATCCTCGGCGTCGCGATCGCGTTCACCCTCGCACACGCCGCAGACGACGGCTTCGAGCCCTACGAAAAAAGCCTGCTCGCACTGGTCTGGCTCATCCCCTTCATCGCCCGCAGCGCCATGATGCTCACCGGCGTTCCCATCGGGCTCCTCGTCATGATCGCGTTCTTCGCCTTCCTAGTGCGTCGCGCGCTCAGTGCCGTTTCCTTCAAGGTTCCCAAACTCTGGAGTGTTGCCCGTGGCTGATCTTGCACAAAACCACAATCCCGCCCTCAATCCTGTGAGCGATGCGCTTGCAAGCCTGGAAGTCCGTCTTCAAGAGCTGCGCGCGACCGGCCCAAAGATTGCCGTGCTACTGCCGTGCTACAACGAAGAAGCAGCCATCGGCGGCACAGTCGCAGCCTTCAAGGACGCGCTGCCCCAGGCCGACATCTACGTCTACGACAACAACTCCACCGACCGCACCATCGAGATGGCGCTGGTCGCCGGTGCCATCGTCCGCCGCGAGCCCTACCAGGGCAAGGGCAACGTCGTCCGCCGCATGTTCGCCGACATCGACGCCGACGTTTACGTCATGGCCGACGGCGACATGACCTACGATCCAACGGCTGCCCCCGACCTCATCAACCGCCTCATCGAAGGCCAGCTCGACATGGTCGTCGGCGCCCGCGTCAAGACAGCACAAGCCGCATACCGCCGTGGCCACCGCTTCGGCAATGCGCTGTTCAACGCCATCACGACCAAGTTGTTTCACAGCCACTTCACCGATATCTTCTCGGGCTACCGCGTCTTTTCCAGCCGCTTTGTGAAATCCTTCCCGGCCTCTTCTGCAGGCTTTGAGATCGAAAGCGAACTGACGGTCCACGCCCTCGACCTCAAGCTGCGCACCGCCGAAGTCCCTCTGCCCTACGGCAAGCGCCCCGAAAACTCGGTGTCCAAGCTCAACACCTACCGTGACGGCCTGCGCATCCTGTGGATGTTGCTTGCCATGTACCGCATGGTCAAGCCGCTGAATTACTACGGCGCGGTTGCCGGCTTCCTCGCTGTTTGCTCACTGCTCGTCGGCGCTCCCGTCATCGAAACTTATCTGGAAACCGGCCTCGTCCCGCGTTTCCCGACCGCCATCATGGCCGCCGGTATCGCCCAACTCGCAGCCCTAAGCCTCGTCTGCGGCGTCATCGTCGATGCCGTCTCCGACGCCCGCCGCGAAATCAAACGCCTCCGTTACCTCGATCTGGCAGCACCCAGCAGCAAGGCAAAATAATTAATCAATCCCGCCGTTTCATCCAGTCCGCATAACTGATGCGCGGAAAATTGAACCGGTCGCGCGTCCGGCAATAAATCGCTGGCGAACCTAATCGACCCACCGGCTCAAAACCTTTAATTCGAAGTCGCGGCTCCACAAGCGCATCGGCGACGTGAAACATCACCACTTCGCCGATAAACAGCGTGTACGCTCCTAATGGCTCCGACTTGAATAGCGTGCACTCAAGCGCGGCCTGGGCCTGCGCAAGCCGCGGCGGGCCAACCTTGATTGACCGGGCAACGTCAAGATCAGCCGCGATCACTTCGCTCACGTCGGGCGGAAAATCCGCAGCCGAGACGTTCATCGCTCCAAGCAGCTCCTCGGTCACGAGATTGACGACGAATTCGCCGCTCCCGGCAATGTTGGCAGCCGTATCTTTCGGCGAACCGTCGTCGCGGTTGCCGACGCTGACCACGACGTACATCGGGTCGCTGCCAACCGCGTTGAAGAAACTGAACGGCGCGAGGTTTACAACGCCGCTCGGATTTACGCTTGTCACCCAAGCAATCGGCCGCGGCACCACGAGGTTCGTCAGCAGCTTGTAGTTGTCACCCTTGGTCTGATGTGCGGGGTCGATGTGCATGACCGCTAGTCTCATAAACTAATTTCAGTCGGCCAATATTTAGTCCCGTTCAAGTCGTGACAAACATCATTACAAATTCCGTTTTCTTTCCAAGTCTTGCAGACGCGCGTCGTGATCTTTGACGGTCTTTTCCAATACGTCGTTGCGGCGTCGCAACTCACTCAAGACATTGGATTGCGTCGGGCCGTTGTTGCGCATTTGCCACATAAAAAAGAGCCAGACACCGATGAGCAAAAGCATCGGAAACCAGTTGATTATCGCATCGTACGCTTCTTTGCCCATCTGCTAACCCGCCAGCAACTGACCCAACCGCTTCACGCCCTCGGCGATCATCTGCTCGTTGGGCAGCGAATAGCTGAGCCGGATCGTGTTGAGGCCCTGCCCATCTGCGTAGAACGCCGATCCCGGCACGAACGCGACGTTGAACTCTTCGACCGCCCGCTTGAGCAGCGTCTTGCCGTTGTACTTCGGCGGCAGCGTGAGCCACACGAACAACCCGCCCTCGGGCTTGGTCCAGGTCACCCCCGGCGGCATGTGCTCTTTAAGCGCCTTGAGCATCGCCGTACGTCGGCCCGAGTACAGCGCACGCGCCTGGGTGCGCCAGCACCAGGGCGTGAAATGGCGCGACGGCCGCATCGCCAAGGACGCTTTCGTCACCGCCTACGGCCAGGGCCTGCAGGCGATGGACTTCAACCTGCGCCGGCCGATCTTCCAGGACGTGCGGGTGCGCGAGGCGATCGTCCATGCCTGGGATTTCGAGCGCCTGAACCGCTACGGCCAGTACGCGCGGTCCAACAGCGTGTTCAACAACTCCGAGTTCGCCGCGCAAGGCGCCCCATCGGCGGCGGAGCTGGCGCTGCTCGAACCCTTCCGCGCCGAGTTGCCGCCGCGTGTGTTCGGCCCGCCGTTCGTGGCGCCGGTCAACGGCGACGCACAGCGGCTGCGCCAGAACCTGCTGCGCGCGCGCGACCTGCTGGCGCAGGCCGGCTGGACGGTGGCCAGCGACGGCAAGTTGCGCAATGCCAAGGGTGAGCCCTTCGAGATCGAATACCTCGAACCCAGCCAGCCCGGTCGCAACACCGACTTCCAGAAAAACCTCGAAAAGCTCGGC